>JBFMAS010000738.1:0-4946 GCA_040755575.1 Thermodesulfobacteriota bacterium | reverse complement strand
GCCGGCAGCAGCTCCACCTGGTCCTCCGAGAGCGTGAAGTTCACCTCCGGCATGAGCTGGTCCATCAGCAGATCGGCCTCGGTCAGGGTGAACGTCCCCGACGGGTCGCGGATCTGCACCGGCTGCACGCTGCCCGGGTCCGGCAGGGCTCCGGCCTGCGCGTCGCCGGTGACCGTGACGACGTGGCCGCCGCCGCCGAGCCCGGCGATCGACAGGCGGAGCGTGTTCGAGCTGAGGTCGGCGAGGCCGCCGCTCTCGACGACCAGATCGGTCACCTGGACGGCGTCGCTGCCGAGCATGACCGTTCCCGCGAAAGGTCCGCCCGGCAGCTCGGTCGCCGGGTCGATGCCGAGCTCCGCCAGCACGTCGACGCCGTCGAGCGCGACGCCGAGGCTCCTCGGGTCGACGCGCGGGATCGCGACGCGAACGGTCGTCGCCTCCCCCTGCACCGCGACCGTGCCGAGCAGGCCGGCCGGCGCCACGACGTCGAGGAACGGCAGGTTCGAGCAGTAGGCCTCGACCTCTCGCCCGCCGTCCCGCACCCGGACACGCAGCATCGGGATCGGCGCGCTCACACGGTGCCGGCGGTCGTGCGAGGTCACGTTGACCATGCGCAGCCCGCTCAGGAGCTGCGCGAGGTCGCCGTTCGCGACCGGCACCGAGCGCAGCACGTTGCCCGTCGTGTCGAGCGCGAGCAGCTCCGCGCTGACCACCGCCTGGCTCGTGGCGTGCAGCGCCTCGAAGCGGATCTGGTGCGTCCCGGCGCACGCGGCGCCGCGCTCGCCGCGCACGAGCGGCAGGGCGCACGTCGCCGTGAGCTGTGCCGCGCCGCAGCTCGGGTCGTCGAGATCGCCGAGCCCGTCGCAGTCGTTGTCGACGTGGTCGAAGCAGCTCGGCGATCCGGCCGGGCCCTCCGGCTCCTCGTCGACGACGCCGCCGATCGCCTCGCACTCGACGCCCGTTCCGTCGGCCGTGCAGACGGTCGTGCCGCCGGTGAGGCACGCACCGCTCGCCACCTGGCATTCCATGCCGAGCGCGAAGCCCTCGTCGACCTCGCCGTCGCCGTCGTCGTCGACGCCGTTGCACAGCTCCATCGGCTGCGCGGCGCTCGTGCCCGGCTGCACGGCGAGGGCGATCAGGAACGGAAGCGCGAGCAGCAAGCCGAGCCGGGCGACGGGAGGCGGAACGAAGGACGGCTCGATCCCACGGCGGCAGCGTCGATCCATGGGGCACTCCTCCCCTGCTGGGACGGGAGAAACCCCTAAGGTGAACGCTCGATGGCGCAGGATTCTGGTTTGGTTTGACGCCGGCTCAGGTGTCTGGAGCTTCGACCCGCCGTTACTTGACGGCGCGCTTCTACGCCCGCGCCGGGGGCAGATCAAGGTGCTTTGCCGGTCCGACGAGAAAAATTTTGCGGCGCTCGGCTCTCAGGTCGCGTGCTCGATCGCCGTGTCGGCGAGCGCGAGGCCCGGATGGCGCTCCGCAATGCGCTCGAGATACGACGCGCTCTCGGACAGCAGCACCGGCCGTCCCTCGCGGTCGTGCACCAGCTTGACGAGCTGCGAGTGACGTACGATCTCCGGGTCGAACGCGCCGCGCGGCCAGCGCGCGACGCTGTGCGGCATCGGCGTCAAGCGCAGGTCGACCTTGTACTCGGTCGCCATGCGGTGCTTGAGCACGTCGAACTGCAGCGGGCCGACCGCGCCGACGATCGGCGTGCCGCTGCCGTTGCCGCCGTCGGTGAAGAGCTGCACCGCGCCTTCCTGCGCGAGCTGCTCGAGCCCCTTGGCGAGCGCCTTGCGCCGCTCGACGAGGCCGAGCTCGACGCGCATGAAGTGCTCCGGCGCGAACACCGGGAATCCCTCGTAGGCGAAGCCGCCGGACTCGCTGAGCGTGTCGCCGATGCGGAACAGCCCCGGGTCGAACAGCCCGACCACGTCGCCGGGATACGCCTCGCTCACCTCCTCGCGCCCCTGCCCCATGAGCAGCGTCGAGTTCGCGAGGCGGACGGTCTTGCCCGTGCGCACGTGGCGCGCCGTCGCGCCGCGCACGAAGCGGCCCGAGCAGATGCGCACGAACGCCACGCGGTCGCGGTGGTCCGGGTCCATGTTCGCCTGGATCTTGAAGACGAAGCCCGAGAAGGGCTCGGTCGCCGGGTCGATCGGGCCGCGGCTCGAAGGACGCGGGCCGGGCGGCGGCGCGAGCTCGAGAAAGCGCTCGAGGAACGGCTTGACGCCGAAGTTTGTGAGCGCGCTGCCGAAGAACAGCGGCGTCTGCTCGCCGGCCCGCACGCGTGCCGGGTCGTAGCCGGCGCCGGCACCCTCGAGCAGCGCGAGCGCGTCCGCGAGCTCGTCCGCCCTGGCGGCGCCGAGCGCGGCGCGCACCGCCTCGCCGTCGTGCGCCCCCGGGACGTCCTCCTCGTCGACCAGGCTGCCGCCGTGGTTGCCGCCCGAGAACAGCTGCAGGCAGCGGCCGAGGCGATCGTACACGCCGCGGAACTCGTTGCCGGTACCGACCGGCCAGTTGAGCGCGACGGCGTCGATGCCGAGCACGTCCTCGATCTCGCCCATCAGGTCGAGCGGGTCGCGGCCGTGGCGGTCCATCTTGTTGACGAAGGTGAAGATCGGGATGCCGCGCAGCCGGCAGACCTCGAACAGCTTGCGCGTCTGCGCCTCGACGCCCTTCGCGGCGTCGATCAGCATGACGGCGCTGTCGGCGGCGACCAGCGTGCGGTAGGTGTCCTCGCTGAAGTCGCGGTGGCCCGGCGTGTCGAGGATGTTGACGCGGAAGTCGCCGTAGACGAAGTGCATCGCCGAGCTCGACACCGAGATGCCGCGCTGCTTCTCGATCTCGAGCCAGTCGCTGGTCGCGTGCCGTTGCGCACGTCGCGCGCGCACGGCGCCGGCCTCGCGCAGCGCGCCGCCGAACAGCAGCAGCTTCTCGGTGAGCGTCGTCTTGCCCGCGTCGGGGTGCGAGATGATCGCGAAGGTGCGCCGCCGCGCGACCTCGCGGCCGATGTCGTTCCGTCCGTTCTGCATGGGGTTCGTGCTGCCTCGGGTGGGTCCGGAGGAGATAGCGGACGACGCGGTCGCTCGCACGGGCACCACGTCGCCGTCGCCCCTTGATGCGGCCGGGCCCGAACGTCATCGTGACGCCGTCATGCCGAGCTCGAGCGAGCGTCCGGTCCGCACGCGAGGCGCGGCGCGGCCGCGCGTCGCGACGGCGCCACGCCGGCGGCCGGCGCTGCGGCCGAAGGCGACGCCGCGCGAGATCCTCGCGCGGCTCAAGGTCGCGATCCCCGAGCCGCGCTGCGAGCTCGACCACGAGGATCCGTGGCAGCTCCTGGTCGCGACCATCCTCTCGGCGCAGAGCACCGACAGGACGGTGAACGCGGTGACGCCCGAGCTCTTCCGGCGCTGGCCGGCGGCCGAGGCGCTCGCCTCGGCGCCGCCCGGGCAGGTGGAGAAGGTCGTCCACCGCACCGGCTTCTTCCGCAGCAAGACGAAGGCGATCCAGGCCGCGAGCAGGATGATCGCCGAGGAGCTCGGCGGCGAGGTGCCGCGCACGATGGAGGAGATGCTGCGGCTGCCCGGCGTCGCGCGCAAGACGGCGAACGTCGTCCTCGGCACGGCGTACGGCGTCGCCGAGGGCGTCGTGGTCGACACGCACGCGATGCGCGTCGCGCAGCGCCTCGCCTTGACGTCGCACGAGGAGCCGGCGCGCATCGAGGAGGACCTGCGCGCGGCGTTCGCGCGCCGCGAGTGGATCGCGCTCGGCCACCGTCTCGTGCTGCACGGACGCTACGTCTGCCTCTCGCGCGCGCCGCGCTGCGACGCCTGCCCGCTGAACGAGCTGTGCCCGAGCGCGCAGCTCCCGCCGCACGACACGTGGCGCGAGCGCGCGCGGCACGAGCGCGCGACCGTCGAGTCGCGCGGCGCGCCGGCTCAGCCCGCCGAGGGGTAGGGAAACTTCTGCGCGACGCCGCCGTCGACGACCAGCGTGTGGCCGGTCACGTGGCGGGCGAGGTCGGAGGCGAGGAACAGGATCGCGCCCGCGACGTCCTCGGGCAGCGCCACCCGCTTCAGCGGCGCGTTGGCCTCGTTGCGCGCCCGTCCCTCCTCGCCGAGCAGCGCGGAGACGCGCGGCGTCCACACCGTGCCCGGCGCGACGGCGTTGACGCGCACACCCGAGGGTCCGAGCTCGACGGCCGCCGTGCGCACGAGCGACAGGAGCGCCGCCTTGGCTGCACCGTAGGCGGCGTGGCGCGGCGCGGAGGCGAGCGCGCTCACCGACGCGACGAACACCAGCACGCCGCCCCCCGCGTCGCGCAGCGCGCGGCCGCCGAGCTGCGCGAGCAGGAACGCGTGCCGCAGCACCATGTCGAAGTTGAAGGCCCAGTCGTCGTCGCTGGTGTCGAGCAGCTCGGCGAAGCGGGCTTCGCCGACGATGTCGACCACGCCGGTGAGCCGGCCGAGCGCCGCAGACGCGTCGCGGATCAGGCGCTCGACGTCGGCGCGCTGGCGCACGTCGCCGCACCACGCGACGCCGCCGGTCTCGCCGGCCACCTGCTCGGCGCGCGCGCGCTCCAGGTCCGCGCAGACGACGCGCGCGCCGGCCGAGGCGAGCGCGTGCGCCGTCTGCCGCCCGATGCCCTGCCCCGCGCCCGCGACCACGAAGCCGCGCCCGTCGAGGCGCAGCAGCGCCGGGTAGTCCGGGACGGGGCTGCGGTCGCCGTTGCTCATCCGGCGCGCGCGGCGCGCTCCGGCCTTCGCGCCGCGAAGCGGAGCCGCACGTAGTCGGCGGTCCATACGCCGTCGGCGCCGCACAGCTCGGGTCGCAGCCGCTCCTGCACCTCGGCGAGGAACGCCGGGCGCTCGGCCGCCGGCAGCACGGCGGTGAAGCTCTCGGCGAAGGTGTCGAGCCAGCCGGTGACGTCGCCGGGCAGC
>JBFMAS010000737.1:0-3847 GCA_040755575.1 Thermodesulfobacteriota bacterium | reverse complement strand
GGCGGCGGCGCGGGACGCCGCCGCCGGCGTGCCGCGCGGACTCGTGTCACAGGTCGAGCACGCTCGTCGACACGTGGTCCCAGTACGTGACCTCGCCGTCGTGCCACTTGACGACGCGCACCGTGCCGTCCTGCGACACGACGATCGCCACCGCATCGTGGACGAAGTTGCACAGCCGGTAGGCCGAGCGGTGCCGGGTGCCGACGTTCTCGACGGACTCGCGCACCTTCTCCGTCCCCTCTGCGTCGAGCGCGCGCGCGACCCAGCGCACTGCGGGCAGGTCGCCGCCGATCTCCGCGCCGAAGCCGAGCAGCTCGAAGCGCTTGCTGAGCACCACCGCGCCGTCGATCGCGGCGAAGCCCGCGATCAGGTGCGCGAGCTCGAACAGGGCCTCGTCGAGCTGCGCGATGCCGCCGTTGCTGCTCGAAGCGTACTCCGGCCAGCCGACGCGACGGCCCGGCTCGGGCGGGTGGCAAGCCGCGAGCGCGTTCAGCACCGCGACGATCAGCGTGCGGAAGCGCCGGCGCGGCTCCTCCGGTGCGAAGCCGTACTTCGGCAGGATGCGGCCGTCGAGCTTCTCGATCGAGCCCTCGCCCTCGGGCGGCAGGAAGACGATCGTGCCGCCGTGGTGCGCGTTGCGCACCAGGCCGATGATCTGCCGCACGACGTGCTGCGCGATGATGCGCGTCACGTCGGGATCGAGCTCGGCCCAGCGCGTGCTCGCGCGCTCGCGCGCCGAGCGGTGCAGCGCCAGCAGCTCCTCGCGCACGTCCGCGAACACCGCGGGCAGCCAGGTGGAGTCGAAGATGTCGATCGAGCGTTGCACGATGCGGCCGCCGACCAGCGTCGCGAGCGTCAAGAGCCCCTTGCACACGGCGAGGCGTCCGGGCGCCGTCACCCGCACGACGAGGTTCGCCGGCAGGCGCTGGAAGCTCTGCCGGCCGCCGTACACCGCCTGCACCCAGCGCGGGCCCGTGACGACGACGCCCCACAGCACCAGCCCGTTCCGCGGGTCGACCTGCGCGCCGATCAGCGTGCGGTAGAAGTCGACGCCCGGCGCGAGGCGACGCAGCTCGTGCTGCGTGAAGGCGCGCGGCTCGCTGAACAGCAGGCGGTGCAGGCCGTGCGGCGGGCCTCCCGGCGGCGGGAAGCCGTCCGCGCTCGCGACGATCAGACGGAAGCGGACCGGGCGCTCCTCCTCGCGTAGCAGGCTCGCCTGGTAGCAGGTCGAGAGGATCGTCTCGAGCACCTCGGGCTCGGGCAGCGCCTCCTGCTCGGGCGTGAACTCGCAGTACTCGCTCTCGAGCGCCGAGCCGTCGGTCCACGCGCGGCGGACGAATTGCGCGAGGTCGGCGGGATACGCGTGCGCCATCCCGTCTTCGTATCATTCACACGCGCTGGTGCAGCAGCGGCCGCCCATCGACGCCGGCAAGCGGCACGCCGAGCAGCGCCGCCAGCGTCGGCGCGAAGTCCTCATCGCGGGCCGGCGGCAGCTCGCCGCCGGGCGCGATGCCCGGCCCGCGGACGAGATAGAGGCCGCCGTTGCGGTGGTCGCCGGTGCGCCGCGTGCTGCGATCCTCCGCGACGAGCGTGCCGATGCTGGGCGAGGACGCGCCGTGGATGGGTGCGTCGCGGTGCCAGCGCACGAAGAGATCGGGCAGCAGGTCCGTGTGCTCGCCCGGGAAGAGCTGCGCCGAGCGCAGCACCTCCTTGACGAGCGGCCGTCCGCTGCTCGCCTCGGTGAGCTTGCCGAGCTCGCCCGCGAGCCAGGCGACGAACTCGTCGGCCTCGCGCCCGCGCCGCAGCAGGCCGGCCGGCTCGCGTCCGACCACGTTCAGGCGGATGCCCGCGCTGTTGGCGTTGGTCGGCACGACGAAGCAGCGCCGTCGGCTGCGATCCGAGGCGTCCGGCAGGCGGTCGACCGCGCGTGCGAGGCGCGCGAAGCGCTCGGTGAAGCGCAGCGGCAGCCGCTTCCACAGCCGGCGCGCGCGGTCGAGCAGCGCGCGCGACGCGGGAGCGCGCGTGCCCTCGAGCCGGCGCAGCACGTCGTCGAGCAGGTAGGTCGCGTCGTAGTGCGCGGCCATCCCGTGGCTGCACAGCACGAGCACCGTCGTGTCGGGGCCCGCGTGCGCGAGCAGGCGGCCGACGGCGCGATCGAGCGCCTCGTACACGTCGCGGATCGGGTCGCCGAGCGCGGCGCGAAGAGCAGGGTCGTGCCGCGGGTGCGACGGATCGTGCAGGTGCCAGCACTGATGCCCGACGCAGTGGCTGTCGCCGAAGCCGACCATGAACAGGTCCCACGGCTCGCGGCGCAGCAGGTCCTCGGCGATCGCGACCTTGGCGTCGATGCGCCACAGGAGCTCCTCGCGCAGGGTGCGCTCGCCGTCCGCGCGGTCGATCACCCAGTCGCAGCGCCGGAACGGCGACGCGCCGTGGCGCGCGTGGATCTCCTCGATGAGCGCCGGCGGGTACGAGCACGCGGGCACGTCGGCGTCGTGCGTCCCCCAGTCGACCACCTGGACCCCGTTCAGGTCCTCGCACGGTGCGGCCTTCGGCACGTCGAGCAGCGCGACGCGACGCCCGGCGCGCGACAGCGCGTTCCAGAACGGCTCCTGCTCGACGTTGCGGCCGACGAACTCGCGGATCTCGTACGTGCCGGGCTCGAGCTGCTCGCAGTAGTAGCAGCCGTGCCGGCCGGGCGTCGTCCCCGTCCAGACCGACGGCCAGAGCGAGCCGGTGTAGACCGCGGGGGCGTTGACGGTCGGGCCGGAAGCGCCCGCGCGCGCGAGCGCGCGCAGGTTCGGCAGCAGGCCCTCGTCGCACCAGGTGCGCACCAGGTCGCGCGAGGCGGCGTCGAGCGCGATGAACAGCACCTTCGGCTCAGAGGGCATGGGCGTGTCCCCGGCGGGCGAGCGCCCGGCTCGCCCGCGCGCGCAGCAGCGACGGCATCCCCCAGACGCCGGCGTGGACGGCGAGCTCGAGGGCGCTCGGATGCCCTCGGCGCAACGCCTCCTTGACGAGGAACGCGAAGGCGCCCCGGTCGCGCTGCACGCGTGCGCTGAAGCTGACCCAGGTGAGCAGGAAGCCCGCGTAGGCACGCGCGCTGACGTCGCCGGCGTCGCGGGCGCGGCCGACCCAGGCGTACGAGAAGCGCCAGTCGTGCACGTTGCTCAGGCGATGGCGTCCGGCCTGCTGCTGCCAGATCGCGAGCGGCCGCGGATCCGCGGGCAGCACGAGCGCGACGTCGGGCAGCCGATCGACGCGCAGCAGCCAGTCGAGGTCGCAGTGCTTCGGCAGGTCCTCCGCCATCGGGTGGCGGCGAAACAGGTCGGTCGGCGCGAGCAGCATCGAGGTGGGCACGATGCCCTCGCCGAAGGCGAGCATCGTGCGGCAGAACAGGTACTCGCACGCCGGCTCGCCCGCGCGCGGGCGGCGCAGCGGCCAGGCGACGTCGTCCGCCTCCGAGCGCGCGAGGAAGCGGCAGCCGACGACCGGCCGCGCGTGCGCGGACGCCTCGGCGGCCGCGAGCTGCACGGCGAGCTTGTCGGGCAGCCACTCGTCGTCGTCGTCGAGCATCGCGGCGAACGCGCCGCGCGCGAGCGCGACGCCGGAGTTGATCGCGGCGGCCTGTCCGCCACGCGCGTCACGCACGTGCAGACGCACGCGCGCGTCCTCGAGCTCGCGCAGCGCGGCCAGCGTCGCGGGGTCCGGGCCGTCGAGGACGACGATCACCTCGAGCTCACGCAGCGTCTGGGCGAGCGCGCTCGCGACGGCGCGCCCGACGAGCTGCGGGCGGCCGCGCGTCGTGACCACGACCGACACGCGCGGCGTCACGCGGTCGCCTCCG
>JBFMAS010000736.1:0-8231 GCA_040755575.1 Thermodesulfobacteriota bacterium | reverse complement strand
GCCAAGCCCGCGCTCCTCGCGGCGCCCGAGCCGATCAGAACTCAGAACAGGGTGTAGATGAACGGCGCGAGCCAGGGCGACGACGCGGCGACGACCAGCAGGCCGCCGAGCGACAGCAGGCCGACCAGCACCGGCAGCATGTACCACTGGCCGCGGCGCACGAAGGTGCCGAACAGCTCGGCCATGACCGGCAGGCGGCCACGCAGGTACCACACGGCCGCGCCGAGGATGCCGAGCACGACGATGGTCGACACCCAGCGGCCCATCCACAGCGGCAGCAGCCAGGCGAGCCAGCTCACGCCGTAGATGATCAGCACGACGGCGCCGACGAGAGCGGCCACCGAGGCGTAGCTCCTGAGCGCGCCCTCGGCCCGGAAGCGGCGCCAGTACAGGCTGCCGAGGAGCAGCCACACGGCGATCGCGATCAGCACGTTGCGAGCGGCGTTGCTCGCGTGGTCGGCCGACGCCGACGGCAGCGTCAACCGCGCCACCTCGCGCGGCGGTGCGCCGAGGAAGGCGGGCGTCGCCAGCGCCTGATCGAGCTCCTGGACCAGCACCCGGTTGCCGAGCCCGTTGGTGTGCCAGTCGCGCGCGAAGTAGAGCTGCTGGGCGCCCCCTTGCGAGGCCGCGGCCATCGCCGGCAGCGTGTCGACGACCGGCAGGCCCGCCGCCTCGGCGGCCGCGACCATCCCGCGGTACGGACGGCTCGGGTCGTACGCGGGGTCGCCGATCACTTCCGCGATCGCCTGCCTCGCGTTGGGGTCGACCTGCGCCTTGTCCGGGATCACCATCACGAGCGGCTTCGCGCCCGCTCGCTCCGCGACCTCGCGGAAGACGCGCAGGGCGACCGCGGTCTCCGGCCAGCCGTCGCTCTCGGACTCGCGGATGCGCGGCCCCCATTCCGCGGGGAGCGGGCGCGGGCCGTCGAGCATCGGCACCGACGGGCCGCCCGCGAGGCCGCCGAGCAGGTTGCCGAGCGCCGTCTTGCGCTCGAGCCACGGCTCCTGGCCGGGATCGGACAGCGGCCCGAGCGAGCGCAGGGCGTCCTGCGGCGCGACGTCGGCGCGGAGCTTCGGCTTCGGGTAGCGCAGGTAGCGGTCCTGGCCGTTCCAGAAGACGTCGTTCTCGTACATCTGCAGGACGACGACGTCCGGCTTGTACTTGACACCTTCACGCGCGAGCCAGAGCACCTCCTGATCGGTCGAGTACCCTTCGGTGCCGCCGTTGATCACCTCGACGTTGCGCCCCTCGGCGCGCATGCGCGCCTCGAGCAGCTCGGACAGCGTGTCCGCGCGCTCGACGGTGTAGCCGAGCGTGAACGAATCGCCGACCAGCAGGACGCGCTGCAGCCCCGCCGGCTTGTCGTAGCCGACCGACTCGTCCTCGCGCAGCCCGCGGGAATTCGTCCGCAGCGTGACGTCGAACTCGCCCGTGTGGCGGCGCAGCGCGGTCGACGGCGCCTTGGTCCAGCCGAGCGCGGCGTCGAACTGGTTCATCGTGCGGCGCGGCGTGAAGCCGAACAGGCGCAGCCCGCCCTCGAGCACGAGGAACACGAACAGCAGCGACACGAGCAAGGCGAGGGCTTGGTTGATGCGATTCACGAGATCACCCGAGAGCGGCGGCTCGAGCAGCGAGCGCGGATGCCGGAGTGCGCGCCCCGCTGCGAAGCCGGTGTACGACGATGCGGGTCAACCCTGACGGTGCGCCGCAGCGAGCGTTTCGTTGTCCTTCTGCCAGGCGGCGAACGCCGACTCGCTCGGCCGACGGCGCCGCAGCGGGTCGGTCGCGAGCCGGGCGACGAGCGCCACCGGGCCGACCAGGACGAAGTAGAGGAAGCCGAGGACGATGCTGCCCATCACCTCACCGAAGCGGTGAAAGAAGGCGAGCAGCGCGGCGAGCTTGGGGGACGAGGAACCTTCCATGCTGGTTCGCGATGATACCCGTCCCCACGGTGGAAGGGTACCCCGGATCTCGCATCGGGCGGGATCGCCCGCCCGCGGACCGGGTACCTCGAAGTCTAGGTGGTCGGCCTTGGCCGCAGCGAAAGACGGCGCCCCGGGGAGCGCACGGTCGGACCCGCCGCGCGTGCCGCCCGTCAACGCGCCGCAGCGGACCCGCTGGCCGCTCCGCCTGCCCCCACCGCGCAATCGACCGGCGACACGGCGGCCGGATCCCGCTCCCGCAGCGTGTCGCACCAGGTCGCGATCGCGGCCTCGTCGTCGCGCAGCTGCGCCGCGCGGTCGAGCAGCCGGTGGATGTCGGCGGCCCGCCGGCGCTGGTTGATCGCGAGCGGCAGCGACGCGGGATCCCGCGCGTTGACCTCGCTCAGCGTGACGAGGTCGAGCGCGATCTCCGGGATGTTCTCGCGCCGACGGTCGATCTCGAGCGCCTCGCCGAGCGCGGCGACCGCAGCGCGGCCGTCCCCCACGGCGGCGTGCACCGCGCCAAGGTTGCGCAGCCGGTTCGCCGCGCCGGCGTCGTTGCCGCGCTCGCGGTCGATCGCGAGCGCCGACTCGAGGAGCGCGATCGCGCGGCGCGGGTCGCCCTGCTTGCGCGCGAGCAGCGCCTGGTTGTTGAGGATGGTCGCGAGCGTCGCGTCGGCGTCGGCCGCCTCGGCGACCGCGTGCGCCTGCTGATAGTGCGCGTCCGCCGCCGCGAGGTCGCCCGCCTCCTCGTACAGCGTGCCGAGGTTGCTCAGCGCCGCCGCCTCCTCGGCACGGTCTCCGGTCAAGCGGGAGAGGCTCTGCGCCTCGAGGTAGGCGACGCGCGCGCCCTCGGGGTCGCCCGTCCGCTGCCGCAGGTTGCCGACCCGGTTCAGCGCGCCGGCCATCGCGGCGGTGGCGTCGATGCTGCGGTAGCCCACGAGCGCGCGCTCCTCGAGGGCGCGCGCGCGCTCGAGGTCGCCCCGCAGCGCGGCCTCGAAGCTCGACTGCTCGAGCGTCCGCGCGTCCGCGCGCACGCCCACGCGGTCGTTGCTCGTCGCGGCCGAGCACGCGAGCGCACCCGCTCCGAGCGCGAGCAGCGCCGCGCGCCTGATCGCGCCGCCGCGCATCTACTGCGAGCCCCCCGCGTTCGATTCGATCGAGCTGTCGACGCGCTCCATCGCAGCCGGCAGCTGCGACGTCTTCTGATCGATGTAGCCGCGCAGGAAGATGGTCTTCCCCGCGGCGTCGAACACGGTCGTCGCCTCCCGGACCCCGCGCTGGGTCTCGAGCGCGAGCATCGGGAAGGTCTCGGACGCCACCTTCAGGTTGTCGGCGACCACCTGCAGGTCCTCGACGATGTCCGGGAAGCGGCGCGCGCTCTCGCGCAGCGTCACCGACAGGTCCGCGATCTCCCCCGCCGCCTTGCGCATCGACTGCATCGTCGCGGGCAGGTCCGAGGTCGCGACGCGGATCTGCTCGATGGCGCCCTGCGCCGACAGCAGCACCTCGCGCGCGTTGGTCAGCGTGCCCTTGAGCTCCTCCTCGACGGTCGGCGAGTTGATCAGGCGGCCGATCGTGCCCTCGCCGCTGTCCACCTTCGCGAGGATGTTGCTCATGCTCTCGAGCGAGCGCGGGATCGGGGCGTCGTCGTCGGTGAGGTTGCCGGTCGCGGCCGCGATGTCGCCCAGGATCTTGTCGAGCTTGTCGCGGATGGGCTCGATCTGGTCGATGATCTCGGTGAGCGTGAGCGGGTCCTGGCTGCGCAGCGTCGCGCCCGCGGGAACGACCGGCGCCTGCGCGCTGCCGACCGAGATCTCGACCGACTTGTCGCCCAGCAGCCCGACCGACGCGATGCTCGCGATCGAGTCGGTGCGGATCTGCTCGTGGAAGCGCTCCTCCACGTTCATCACCACCTCGACCTTGCCGACGCGTCCGATCGGCTTCGGCGCCGCGCCGGCCGGCTCGTCCGCGGTCGGCTGGTAGGTGTCGGCCGGCACGAAGCGCAGCCGCTCGACCGAGCCGACGTTCACGCCGGCGACGAACACGGGCGCCCCGGCGCGCAGCCCGCTGACGGTGCCGAAGATGGCATTGATGCGAAAGCGCTTCTCGAAGATGCGCTGGTTCGCGCCCAGCATGACGACCATCACGGTCGCCGCGGCGAGCGCGACGAGCACGAACACGCCGACGATGGTCTCGCGGCGACGCTCCGTTTCCCTGCTCATCTGGATGATTCTCGGTACTTTTCTCGTTCAGCCATAGAGGAACGCGCGCAGCTTCGCGTTCGGGTGGTGCTTGATCTCCTCGAGCGATCCCTCGACCAGGATCCTGCCCTCGTCGAGCATCGCGATGCGGTCCGCGACCAGGAAGGCACAGCGCACGTCGTGCGTGACGACGATCGACGTCACCTGGCGCTCGCGCTGCAGGCGCCTGATCAGGTCGCTGATCGTGTCCGAGGTGAGCGGGTCGAGGCCGGTGGTCGGCTCGTCGTACACGACGATCTCGGGCGTGAGGACGATCGAGCGCGCGAGGCCGACGCGCTTCTGCATGCCGCCCGAGAGCTCGCTCGGCATCTTCTCCTCGATGCCCTCCAGCTCGATCCACGACAGCACCTCGGCGACCCGCGCCGCGATCTCGTCCTCGTCGAGGTCGCGATGCTGGCGCAGCGGGAAGGCGATGTTCTCGCCGACCGTCATCGAGTCGAACAGCGCCGCCCCCTGGAAGAGGAAGCCGGTGCGCAGCCAGACGCGACGCCACTCGTCGATGGTCGTGAAGCGCGTCACGTCCTCGCCTTCGACCAGCACCTGGCCGTCGTCGGGCGTCAGCAGCCCGACCAGCATGCTGAGCAGGACCGACTTGCCCGAGCCGCTGCTGCCCATGATGACCTGCGTCTCGCCGCGGTTGACGCGCAGGTCGACCCCGCGCAGCACCTGCTTGTCGTCGAACGCCTTGTGCAGGTTGCGGAACTCGACGAGCGCTGCGGCTTCCGCCGGCGCTCGCTCTCCGTTCGTCGTCGTTCGGGCGTCGGCCCGCGTCTCAGAAGCCAAGGGAAACCAGGATCTGCGTCATGAAGACGTCGGTGATGAAGATCATCAGCGAGGCGGTGACCACGGTGTTGGTCGTCGCATGCCCGACCCCGCTCGTGCCCCCCTCGGTGCGAAAGCCGTAGAACGCGGCCGTCGTGCCGACGATCAGTCCGAAGATGAGCGTCTTGCCGAGCCCCGTCATGAGGTCGTTGAGCGTCACGTAGTAGAGCGTCGTCTCGACGTAGGTGGAGACCGGGACGCCGCCCGCGGTCACCGCGACCAGCGCACCACCGAAGATGCCGAGCAGGTCCGAGATCGCGGCGAGGAGCGGCACGGCGAGCACGCAGGCGAGGATGCGCGTCGCGACCAGGTACTGCTGCGGGTCGACGGCGAGCACCTGCAGCGCGTCGATCTGCCGCGTCACCTTCATCGAGCCGAGCTCCGCGCTGATGCCCGAGCCCGCGCGGCCGGCGACCATCAGCGCCGTGACCACGGGACCGAGCTCCTTCGTCACCGACAGCCCGACCACCACCGCGACGTAGTGCACGGCGCCGAACTTCCGCAGCATGACGATCGTCTGCAGCGCCAGCACGACGCCGATCGCGAACGACGCGATCGCCGTCAGGGGCAGCGACTTGAGGCCGATCTCGTAGAGCTGCAGCACGACGACGCGCACCGGGAAGCCGCGGCGCAGGATCGTCGTCGACGACGTCGCGAGGAAGCCGACCAGGCTGCCCACGAACGTCGCGAGCTCGATCACCTGCCGGCCTGCGTTGGCGACGAATGTCGGCTTGGTCGGACTCATCGGCGCCGTCGCTGTGGACTTACCACGTGACGGGCGCGCGTTCTAACGATCGCGCGCGCCGCGACCGCCGAACAGCGCGCCGATCGCCCGCGGCAAGGCGGCGAACCAGTCCTGGACCGCCTCCTGCACCTGCTTGACGGGCGACTCGTGCTCGACCCGCGCGACCTGCGGCTGCGGCTCGCGGGCGCACGACTCGCGCGGCGCCGTGCCCGCGAGGAAGACCTCGGTGATCGCCGGCCCGCAGCCGTCGCCGGCGAGCTTGCCGCTCGACGCCTCGACCGAGACGAGCTCGACGCCGCTCGGCACCTCGAACTGCTCGCGCGGCATGCCCGCGAGCGCGCGCTTCATGATCGAGATCCACACCGGAACCGCGAGCTGCGCCGCGCCGCCGCGCAGCGGCTGGTCGTCGTCGAAGCCGACCCACACCCCGACCACCAGCGACGGCGTGTAGCCGACGAACCAGGCGTCCCGCGTGTCGTTGCTCGTTCCCGTCTTGCCGGCGAAGGCGCCGCGCAGCCCCGCGCGGCGGATCTCGCTCGCCGTCCCGTGATCGACGACGCCCTCGAGCATCGAGTGCACGACGTAGGTGGCGTCCGCGCGCGCGACGTCCCGGCTGTGCGCCGAGCCGCGCAGCAGCACGACGCCCGACGGCGCCTTCACGGCGTCGACGGCACGCGGCAGCACCCGGTCCCCGCCGCGCGCGAAGAGGCTGTAGGCCGCCGTCACGCGCAAGAGCGAGGTCTCGAAGGCGCCGAGCGCGAGCGCCGGCACGCGCGGCAGCCCGGCGCTCGTCAGGCCCAGGCGGTCGCCGAAGGCCGCGACGCGCTCGACGCCGTAGCTCTCCGCGAGCTGCACGACCGGCACGTTGAGCGAGTGCTCGAGCGCGTTGCGCACCGTCACGGGGCCGCGGTAGCGCTCGTCCATGTTCTTCGGCGACCACGTCGTGCGATCGATGCGCAGCGTGATCGGCTCGTCGCGCAGGATGGTCGCCGGCGTCACCCCGCTCTGCCGATCCGCGATCGCGGCGAGGTAGACGAAGGGCTTGAACAGCGAGCCCACCTGACGGCGGCTGCGGATCGCACGGTCGAGCTGGCTCGTGAGGAAGTTGCGGCCGCCGACCAGCGCGCGCAGCGACCCGTCGCGCGGGTCGAGGGCGACGACGGCCATCTGCACGCCCTGCTTGCCGGGCCGGTTGCGGTCGAAGCGGCGGCCGGCTGCCTCGACCGCCTCGCTGGCGAAGCGCTGCAGGCGGTGATCGAGCGTGGTGAAGACCTCGCTGCCGAACGCGAGGTTGGTGGGGTCGAGCGACTCGTCGCGCAGCTCGCGCCGCACCTGCTGCATGAACCACACCTCGCTCGGCGCGCCGCGTCCCTTCGGCGCCTCGAGGCGCTCGGCGCGCGCCTTGCGGGCCTGCTCGGGCGTGATCCAGCCGAGCTCCTGCATCTGATCGAGCACCTGGTTGCGGCGGCGGAGCGCGTGCTCGGGATGGCGCAGCGGCGAGTACACGTTCGGCGCGCGGATCATGCCGGCGAGGAGCGCGCCTTCCGCGAGGGTCAGCTTCGAGACCGGCTTGCCGAAGTAGACCGACGCCGCCTCGGCGAGGCCGTAGATGCCGACCAAGCGGTCGTGGCCGAGGTAGACCGTCGCGAGGTAGCACTCGAGGATCTCGCGCTTGTCGAAGCGCGCCTCGAGCAGGAGCGCCATCGGGATCTCGCGCAGCTTGCGGCTGATCGTCCGCTCCTGCGTGAGGAAGTGGTTCTTGACGATCTGCTGCGTGATGGTGCTGCCGCCCTGCTTCACCTCGCCCGCGAGCCAGTTGACGCGGAGCGCGCGCAGCAGCGCTCCGAGATCGATGCCGTGGTGCGCGAGGAAACGGTAGTCCTCGGCCGCGAGGACGGCGTCGACGACCGCGGGCGGGACGTCCTCGAGCCGCAGCGGACGCCGGCCGGTCCAGTGCGAGGTGAAGAGCCCCTCGAGGCGACGCGGCTCGAGCTCGACCGACTGGACGCGGACCCCGTCCGGTACCTCGATCGAGCGAACGCGCTTCCCGGCGTCGAGCGTCAGCACGACGCGCCGCGCGGGGCGCTCGCCGAAGCCGTCACGCTCGGGTGCCGGGTTCAGGTAGACCTCGAGGCGCTGCCCGGTGCGGCGGAAGGTCCCCGGCTCGTCGGGACGCTTGCCGACGGCGCGGTAGCCGAGCTCGTGCAGCTCCTCGGCGATGCCCGCGGCATCGACGTCCATCCCGACCGACACGGCCCGCGGCGCGGCGTAGATCCGCACCGGGTGACGCCAGCGGGCCTCGCCGAAGCCACGCACCACCTGACGATCGAGCAGGAACACGGCCGCTCCCGCCGCCACCACGAGCAGCAGCAGCGCTCGCCGGAGCAGCCGAGGGGAGCGGCGGCGCTGCACTTCCGCGCCGGCTTCCACGCGAGCGATCTTAGAGCAGCCGGCGGGAAGCTGCGAACGGTCGCGGCC
>JBFMAS010000735.1:0-10425 GCA_040755575.1 Thermodesulfobacteriota bacterium | reverse complement strand
GCTCGCCGAGTGGGTGGCGAGCGACGGCGAAGCGTGGGACC
Source organism: Thermodesulfobacteriota bacterium (assembly GCA_040755575.1). Taxonomy (GTDB): domain Bacteria; phylum Desulfobacterota; class Binatia; order UBA12015; family UBA12015; genus DATCMB01. The sequence goes on along the minus strand of JBFMAS010000735.1, from coordinate 10,384 downwards.
TGCGCGACGCCCGCTGGGAGGAGCCCGTCAATCGCAAGGAAGGGGCGGAGCACCTGTTCGACTGCCTCGACCTGTGGGCCCGCCGCCACGGCGTCGAGGAGCTGATGGAGCAGGCGCATCTGCGGCGGCTGCCGTACGCGGCGGTGCGCGAGCCCCGGCGGATCGCGCGCGACGAGCAGCTCGCGGCGCGTGGCTTTCCCGCGACGCTCGCGACCCCGGACGGCGGGGCGGCGGTGCTGCCCGGACCGCCCGTGCTGCTCTCCGCGTCGCCGTGGCGCCTGACGCGCCCTGCGCCGCGGCTCGGCGAGCACGACGAGGAGGTGCGGCGCGACCCGGCGTGGCGCGGCTCCGCGGGGCAGGAGCCCGAGGCTCGAGCCACCGTGCCGGCCGCGGCCGGCGCGCGCGTCCTCGACGGCGTCGTCGTGCTCGACTTCACCTGGGTCGTCGCCGGGCCGGTTGCGACCAGGATCCTCGCCGACCAGGGCGCGCGCGTGATCAAGATCGAGCGCCGCGACGCGATGGACTTCGGCAGCCGCCGCGGCGGCCTCAGCGGCAACCTGAACCGCGGCAAGCAGAGCGTCGTGCTGAACCTCGCCGACCCGCGTGGTCTCGAGCTGGCGCGCGACCTCGCGCGCCGAGCCGACGTGGTGATCGACAACTTCTCGCCGCGCGTCATGCGCAACTGGGGGCTCGACTACGAAGGGCTCCGCGCGCTCAACCCGAGCGTGGTCGCGGTCGCGATGTCGGGCTTTGGCTTGACGGGTCCATGGCGCGACAACGTGAGCTACGGACCGACGCTGCAGGCGCTGCTCGGCTTTCCGTACCTGATGCGGCTCCCCGGCGGTGACCCGGCGGGCTGGGGCTACTCGTGGTCCGACATGCTGGGCGGCATGATGGGCGCGCTCGCGACGGTCGCCGCCCTGCGCCACCGTGACCGCACCGGCGAGGGGCAGCTCGTCGACCTCGGGCAGTACGGCAACCTCGCGTCGTTCCTCGGCCCCGCGAGCTTCGCGCTGCTGCGCGGCGAGGACGTCGCGCCGCCCGGGAACGGCTCGCAGGAGGGGCCGGCGGCGCCGCACGGGGTCTATCGCTGTGCGCCCGAGCCCGACGGCCGCGGCGGCGTCGACGACGACCGCTGGGTCGCGATCGCCGTCCTCGACGACGACGCGTGGCGCGCGCTCGCCGCCGTGCTCGCCGGCGACGGCGAGGGCTGGGCGCTCGCGTCGCGCCTCGCGACGCTGGCGGGACGGCTCGCTGCCCGCGACGACCTCGATCGCGGGCTCGAGCGCTGGACGCGCGCGCGCCGTGCCGGCGACGTCGAGCGAGCGCTGCAGCGGGCGGGCGTCGCGGCCGGCGTGGTCGCCAGCGCCGCCGACCTCGCCGCCGACCCGCAGCTCGAGCACCGCGGCTACTTCGCGACCGTCGCAACGCCCGAGGGCGGGTGCGAGACCTTCGACGGCGTTCCGTTCGTGTCGAGCACGATGCCGGGTCGCGTCGCTGGCCCAGGCCCGCTGCTCGGCGAGCACACCGACCTCGTGCTGCGCGATCTGCTAGGGATCGACCAGGCGGGCATCGCGGCCTTGCGGGCGGAAGGAGTGATCGCGTGAGCGCGGGACGTGGCGACGGGGGCGGCGGCAAGACGACGGCGGGGGCGACCTACGCGGCGACGGGCGTCGACGTGCTGGGCCTCGAGCCGGGGCTCGGGCGGCTCGTCGCGCGGCTCGCCGAGACCAACGACTTTCCCCGTCGCGGCCGCCCCGTGCTGCCGAACGGCTTCTTCGCGAACGTGCTCGACCTGGGCCACGGACAGGGGCTTGCCATCAGCACGGACGGCGTCGGCACGAAGCTGCTCGTGGCGCTCGCGCTGCGGCGCTTCGAGACGATCGCGATCGACCTGATCGCGATGAACGTCAACGACGTGCTCTGCGTCGGGGCCGAGCCGATCGCGCTCGTCGACTACGTGGCGGTCTCGTCGACCGACCCGGTGCTCCTCGACCAGCTCTCGATCGGCCTCGTCGAGGGCGCGCGGCAGGCGCGCATCAGCATCCCCGGCGGCGAGATCGCGCAGGTGCGCGAGCTGCTGCGCCCGCATCCACCCGACGGCCGCGAGGGCTTCGACGTGGTGGCGACCGCGGTCGGGGTCGTGCCGCTCGATCGCGTGATCATCGGGCGCGACGTCGTGCCGGGCGACGTGGTGATCGGATTGCCGTCCTCGGGCGTCCACTCGAACGGTCTTACGCTCGCGCGGCGCGTGCTCGGCGGCGAAGGCGGCGCCGGCTACGACGAGCGGCCGGACGCCCTCGGCGGGCGCACCGTCGGCGAGGAGCTCCTGCGCCCGACGCGGATCTACGTTCGCGAGGTGATGGCGCTGCTCGACGCTTGTGTCGCGGTGAGGGCGCTCGCGCACGTCACCGGCGACGGGCTGCTGAACCTGCTGCGCATCGCCGCACGCGAAGTGGGCTTCGTGCTCGACGCGCTGCCGCAGCCGCAGCCGGTGTTCGACCTCATTGCCACGCGTGGCGGTGTGGCTGCCGCGGAGATGTACGCGACCTTCAACATGGGGGTCGGCTTCTGCGTCGTGGTCGCCGAGCGAGACGCGGAGCGCGCGCTCGGCTTGCTGCGCGAGGTCGAGCCCGCGGCTGCGGTGCTCGGCCGCGCGGTCGCCGACCGCGAGCGCAAGCTCGTGCTGCCGGGGCCGGGTCTCGTGGGCACGGGGAAGTCGTTCCGGCCGCTCGCCGACGCTCCGCAGTAAAGCCCCGGCGACAGCGCGTGTTTCTCGGCGTTGACTCGGTACGGCGAGCGACGCTCGCCGGCGCGGGCCTCGGCTCGCGCCGAGGGGCGCCGCTCCGCACGCGCCGAGCCCTTGCTCAGGCGGAGCGCAAGCTGCGCGCCGCGGGCGGCGCGGGGGAACGCAGCTTGCTCGAGATCAAGCGCCGGCTGTCGCGCTCGGGAAGGGCGAGCACGCGTACGAGCTCGCGAGCGACCTTGTCGGGATGCTCGCCGAGGCAGCGCAGCTTGTGGTCGGCCAGTGCGTGGATCAGCCGGAGGGGGATGGTCAGGCGGCCCTCGTTGAAGCCGACGCGGTACGCGACCATCCAGACCACGGCGACGACGGTCGCCGTGGCGCACAGAACCAAGCCGATGACGCTCGCGGAGAGCACGATGTCACATACGGACGCGGACCTGCGTCATTCCTGTCGCCCATGGCGCCGAACCTTGCCCTTTGCGTTGAGGGGCCGTACAAGGCCTTACCGGCCATGAGCGGTTTTCCGTCCGGTGCCGATCGGGTCGCGAGCCTGCCACCTTCGCCGAGCCCCGAAGGCGTCGACGCGACCACGGAGCTGCTGCAGGGGTGCATTCGCGGTGACGTCGACGCTCGTCGGCGGCTCGTGGCCGAGTACTCGGGGATCGTCTCGTACGGCGTATCCGTAATTTTTCAGCAGTTCGGCCGTCCATCTAGGCGAGAGGAGATCGAGGACATCTGCCAGGACGTCTTCCTGGCGCTGTTCGACCAGGACGCACGCAAGCTGCGCCAGTACCAGGGCCGGAACGGCTGCTCGCTGGCGAGCTGGCTGCGCGTGGTGGCGAACCGGTTGACCATCGATCGGTTGCGGCGGGAGGGTCGAACGGTTTCCCTCGACGATCCAAACAACATCGAGAGTTGGCGGGTCCGGGAAGTGCAACCCGACGCGAAGCCGGGTCCGGAGCCGCAAGTGGAGGAAGCGCAGCGTGCGGCGCGGGTGCGCGAGCTGATCGCGCAGCTGCCGCCGAAGGACCAGCTTTTCGTGCAGCTATTCTATTTCCAGGGCCTGCCGATCGAAGAGGTCGCGAACACGATCGGCATCACGACGAACGCGGCCTACGTGCGCAAGATGCGCCTGCACGAGAAGCTGCGTCGTCTGGTCGCGGAGCGGTTCGAAGGCAGGCTTTGATGCGGCAGCGGGTCGACGCAGACGAGCGGCGCGTGCGCGCACTGGTCCAGGAGGCCATGCGCGACCTCATGCTCTACGGCACCCCCGACGAGAAGATCTCGGACGCCGCCCAGTCGACCGTACATCCCTCCGAGTACGCGTTCGCGAGCTACATCGAAGGCAACCTGAGCAGCACCGCCGAGGAGAACTTCGAGCGCCACGTGGCGTTCTGCCCGAGCTGTGCTCAGGAGCTGGTGCTCGCGCGACGCGCGGGCGTCCGGCGCGAGGACCGCTCGACGCATCGCGTCTGGAAGATCGCGGCGAGCCTCGCGCTCGTGCTCGGCGGGCTGGTCTCCGCGCTGCTCGCAGCGCGCGCCGTGGGAGATCGCCTCGAGACCGCGGCCGTCGAGCGCTTCGAGTCGGCCCTCGGCGGCAAGGCCAAGGTCGAGAGCGTCGCGGTCACGTTCGACGGCGGCCCCGGCGTCGAGCTCGGCGGTCTCGTGGTCCGCGACCCGCAGGGCGGCGAGCCGCTGCTGACGTCGGCGTCCGCACAGTTCACGGTCGACATCGGCGCGCTCGCGCGCGGCGACCTCGAAGGCGTCCTGCATCTCGAGCAGCCGGTCATCAACATCGTGCGCGACGCGTCGGGGCGGGTGAACATCGATGCGCTCCTGCCTCGCTCGGTCGGCGCGGACGACATCTTCGCGGTCGCCAGCAAGCGCGCCGTGCACCACGTGCAGATCGCCGGCGGCACCATCCGCGTCATCGACCGCGCCGGTGCGACGCCGCGCGAGATCCGCATGGCGTCGGTCGACGCGGAGCTGCACGGCTTCGGCGAGGGCACGCCGGTCCACCTCGACGCGAAGGCGGGCTTCGAGTCGACGAAGCACAACGTCAGCCTGACCGGTGACGTCGGTCCCTGGGGACGCGGCGAGACGCCGACCTACAAGCTCGATCGCGTGGCGCTCAGCTCGGTGCCGCTGCGCGCTTTTCCGGCGGTCGGCGCCGTCATGGGCGGCGGCCTCACCTTCGAGGGCAAGCTCGCGACCCTCGGCGAGACGTGGAACGAGATCACCGGACGCGTCTCGGGCGGCGGCGAGATGAGCATCGTCTCGGGTGCGATCGCCGGGCACAACTTCGTCGCCGACGTCGTCGGGCCGCTGCTCGGCGGACAGGAGCCGCCGTCGCGCCTCGGCAGCATGTTCACCGCGACGACGACCTCGTTCGACGAGATCCGCAGCCCCGTCTCCCTCGCCGACTCCCGCCTGCAAGCCGACGACCTGCGCCTGGCGGGCCACGGCTACGAGGTCACCGGCAAGGGCTCGATCGACCTGAACGGCGCGGTCGGCTTCAGCGGACGGCTGCAGGTCGCGCCCGACGTCGCGCGCGAGGTGATCGCGCTCGCGCCCCTCGCGGGCGCGCTGGTCAACGAGCGCGGGGAGATCTCGGTGCCGTTCTCGGTCTCCGGCACGTGGCCCGACGTCCAGACGACGGTCGACGTCGAGCGCTTCGCGCGCGAGTCGGTGCTGCGCCGCTGGCTCGCCTGGGCGTGGTTCAGGCTGCCGCGCCCACTTCTCGGCTAGCGGGTTTTCCCGTAAGGTCCGTCGCCATGCATCCGGCGACGGCACCGACCGACGACAGCAGCGGCGCCGACCTGCTCGCCCATGTCGACGGCGAGCTGCTCGACGCGACGGTTGCGCACCTGCAGCGCCTGATCCGCTTCGTGACCGTCAACCCGCCGGGCAACGAGGCGCCCGCGGTCGCGTACGTCGCCGACGTGCTGCGTCGCGAGGGGCTCGAGCCGGTGGTCCTGGAATCGGCGCCCGGGCGTGCGAACCTCGTGTGCCGGATCACGGGCCACGAACGGCAGGGCCCGCTGCTGCTCGCGTCGCACGTCGACGTGGTGGAGGTCGAGCGCGCGAGCTGGCGGCGCGATCCCTTCGGCGGCGAGATCGCCGACGGCTTCGTCTGGGGCCGCGGCGCGATCGACATGAAGGGCAAGCTCGCGATGGACCTCGCCGCGATGACGGTGCTGGCGCGCTCCGGGCGGCGGCCAGACCGCGACGTCGTCATGGCGGTCGTCGCGGACGAGGAGGCGGGCTGCCGGTTCGGCTCGCGCTGGCTCGCCGAGAACCACCCCGAGATGATCCGCGCTTCGGTGTGCTTGAACGAGGTCGGCGGCTTCTCGATGTCGCTGCTCGGCGTGCGCTATTACCCCATCCAGGTGGCGGAGAAGGGCGTGTGCTGGCTGCGCTTGACGTTCCGCGGGATCCCCGGCCACGGCAGCGTGCCGCGTCCGGACAGCGCGCCCGTCAAGCTCGCGCGCGCGGTCGCGAGGCTCGGCGAGACGCGCCTGCCGCTGCACGTCACGCCCGAGGCGACGCGCTTCATCGAAGCCCTCGCGGACCGTCAGCCGCTGCCCGTCGCGCTCGCGCTGCGCGGCCTCACCGTCCCGTACCTGACGGGCCCCGTCCTCGACTACGGCCTGCGCGATCCGCAGCAGCGCCAGGGGATGGAGGCGATCCTGCGCAACACCGTGTCGCCGACCGTGGTGCGCGCGGGCAACAAGACCAACGTCATCCCGGGCGTCGCGACCGTCGAGCTCGACGGCCGCACGCTGCCCGGGCAGACGCTCGACGACCTGCTGCGCGAGGTGCGCGCGGTCGTCGGCGACGACTTCGAGGTCGAGATCCTCGAGAGCCTCGATCCCGTCGTCACCTCGTGCGACACCCCGGAGTTCGACCTCCTGTGCTCGACGCTGCGCGCGCACGATCCCGACGCCGTGCCCGTGCCCTGGCTGATCCCCGGGTTCACCGACGACAAGTTCTGGGCAGCGCTCGGCGCGCGCTGCTACGGCTACATGCCGCTCAAGCTGCCGGACGGCATGAGCTTCCAGGCGATGTTCCACGGCCACGACGAGCGTGTTCCGGTCGATGGCTATCGCTGGGGCATTCGCGCCTACGTGGACGCCGTCGGACGGCTGGCCTACGAGCATGCCTGAAGCGCCTGCCGCGAGGAGCCATGCCGTGCCCGCAGAGCTGAACCCGCCGCGCCGCATCCTGCTCGGCCCCGGACCGAGCGACGTCCACCCGCGCGTCCTGCGCGCGCTCGCGACCCCGCTGGTCGGACACCTCGACCCGAGCTTCGTCGCGCTGATGGAGGACGTGAAGGAGCTCCTGCGTGCGACCTTCCGCACGCGCAACCGGCTCACCTTCCCGCTGTCGGCGACCGGCAGCGCGGGGATGGAGGCGGTGCTGGTCAACCTCCTCGAGCCGGGCGACTTGGCGGTGATCTGCGTGAACGGCGTCTTCGGCGGACGGATGGCGGAGATCGCGCGACGCTGCGGCGCCGAGGTCGCGACGGTCGAGGTACCGTGGGGCGAGGTGATCGACGTCGCCCTGCTGCGCCGCATGCTCGACGCGCTGCCGCAGGGAAGCTCGCCACGGCTCATCGCCGCCGTGCACGCCGAGACCTCGACGGGAGCGCGCCAGCCGCTCGAGGAGCTGTCGCGTCTGGCGCACGAGCGCGGCGCGCTGTTCGTCGTCGATGCGGTGACGTCGCTCGGCGGCACGGCGGTCGAGATCGACGCGTGGGGCATCGACGCCTGCTACAGCGGCACGCAGAAGTGCCTCTCGTGTCCGCCCGGCCTGTCGCCGGTGACGTTCGGCGAGAAGGCTCTCGAGCGGCTGCGGGCGCGCAAGCGTCCGGTGCAGAGCTGGTACCTCGACGTGAGCCTTCTCGAGCAGTACTGGGGCTCGGACCGCGTCTACCACCACACGGCGCCGATCTCGATGGTGTACGCGCTCTACGAGTCGCTGCGGCTGGTGCACGAGGAGGGCCTCGAGGCGCGCTGGACGCGTCACGACCGCAACCACCGCGCCCTGGTCGCTGGGCTCGGTGCACTCGGGCTCGAGATGCCGGTCGCGCGCGAGCACCGCTTGCCGATGCTGAACGCCGTCTTCGTCCCCGCGGGCGTCGAGGAGGCGGCCGTGCGCACGCGCCTGCTCGAGCGGCACGGCATCGAGATCGGCGCGGGGCTCGGGCCGTGGAAGGGGCGCGTCTGGCGGATCGGGCTGATGGGCGAGTCGTCGACGCCGGGCAACGTCCTCCTCGTGCTCGCGGCGCTCGGCGAGGCGCTCGGCCGGACGGACGGTGACGCGCTCGCGGCTGCGGAGCGGGTGCTCGCTTCTGCTTGACGCGCGGCCGCGGATGCCGGGTCCCGCCCGCGCGTCGCTGATGGCTCGCGCGCTCGTCGTCGCGCGCGTCCTCGCGGCTCTCGTGAGCTGCATGGTCCCGGGCGCGCTCGTCGCCGGCGCCGCGACGACGGAGCGCGCCGGAGCGTTCTCGGACCACGGCGATCGCGACGCGCTGCGCCTTGCCGTGGTCGAGGCGCTGGGCGAGCTCGAGCAGCGCGCCGCGGCGCCCGACGCGAGCGCGGGCACGGGGAGCGCCGTCCGCGGCCTGCGCGCGCTGCGCGACGCGCTGTCGCGCCCCGAGCGCGACCTCGCGGCGGCGCTCGCGGAGCGCTTCACGGCGTCGCCGGCACGCCCGATCTTCGTCACGGGCTACCACGAGCCCACGCTCGCCGCGCGGCGCACGCGGGAGGGCCGCTTCCGCCATCCGCTCTACGCAGCGCCGCCGGCGGGCGGCCCCCTGCCGAGCCGCGCCGAGATCGAGGACGGCGCCCTCGCCGGGCGCGGGCTCGAGCTGTTCTGGACCGATGACCCGGTCGAGCTCTTCTTCCTCCACGTGCAGGGCTCGGGCCGGCTCGTGCTCGAGGACGGCGACACGGTTCGGATCGGCTACGCCGGCAACAACGGCAAGACCTACCGCTCGATCGGCGCCGAGCTCGTCGAGCGCGGGGTGTTCCGCCCGACGCAGGCGACCGCCCCGGCGATCAAACGGTGGTTGCGGGAGCACCCGGACGAGGCGCCGGCCCTGCTGCGCAAGAACCCGCGCTACGTGTTCTTTGCGGTACGCGAGGCGACGGCGGAGGAGGGGCCGCGCGGTGCGCTCGGCGTGCCGCTCGTCGCCTGGCGGTCGGTCGCGGTCGACCCGGCGGTCGTGCCGCTCGGCAGCATCGGCCATCTCTCGGTCGAGCTGCCCGGCGGCGAGCGCTTCGCCTCGCTGGTCGTCGCCATGGACGCCGGCACGGCGATCAAGGGCAAGGGGCGGATCGATCTGTTCTGCGGCAGCGGCGCCAAGGCCGAGCGCGTCGCGGGCGAGCTGCGCCACCGGGGCGGGATCGCGTGGCTCGAGCCGCGCCCGTGACCGCCGGCGCAATTCCCACTGGCGAGATCGAGGCGGCGGGCGCAGAATTTCCGCATCCTCGCCGCTCGTCGCGTGTTTGCAGGAGCGTCGGTGGTCCGAGCCGCGGACGTCCCTCGGACCGGCGGCAGGAGCAAGACGATGAACACCCGGAGCGCTCGATCGGGGTTCCTGCACGGGCGTGCCCGCGTGGGAGCCCTCGGCGTGCTGGCCGCAATCGGCCTGCTCGTCGGCTCGATGGGCGTCGCCGCCGGCGCGCCGCCGGACGACGAGGACGAGCCCGGCATCGCGCGCGTGAGCCTGATCGAGGGCGAGGCGTCGTACCTGCGCGGCGACGCCGACGACTGGACGGGGGTCTCGGTCAACGCGCCGCTCGTCACCGGCGACCGCTTCTTCTCCGGCGCCGCATCCCGCGCCGAGATCCAGCTCGATCCCGCGGTCTATGCCCGCATCGCCAGCGAGACCGAGCTCGGCATGCTCGAGCTCGGGCCGGACGCGACCCAGGTGCGCGTCTCCCTCGGCCTCGCGAGCTTCCGCGTCCGGCGCGATCCCGGCGACCGGCACGTCGAGATCGACACCCCTGGCGCCGCCATCGTCGTGCGCGAGGCGGGCGTCTATCGCGTCTCGGTCGATCGCAACGGCGACACGGACCTGCAGGTGCGCGACGGCGAGGCGGCGGTCTACGTCGGCGACGAGCGCTACCGGCTGGTCACCGGACGCGGCGCGAAAATCACCGGAACCGGCAGCGACGCACGACCGAGCCTGTACTCGATCGAGGGCGGTGACGCCTGGGACGAGTGGGAGGTGCAGCGCGCCCGTCGTGTCGAGGAGGCGGAGAGCTACCGCTACGTCAGCGAGGACATCTACGGCGCGGAGGACCTCGACGAGCACGGCGACTGGGAGGAGCATCCCGAGTACGGCCAGGTGTGGCGCCCGCGCGACGTCCCGGCCGACTGGGCGCCCTACACGACCGGCCGCTGGGTATGGGTCGACCCGTGGGGCTGGACCTGGCTCGACTACCAGCCCTGGGGCTGGGCGCCGTTCCACTACGGGCGCTGGGTCTACCTCGATCCCTACTGGGCCTGGGCGCCGGGGCCGATCGTCGCCGCGCCGCTGTACGCGCCGGCGCTCGTCGGCTGGTACGGCGGCTGGGGCGGCGGCGTGTCGGTGTCGGTGGGCTTCGGGTTCGGCTTCGGCAGCATCGG
>JBFMAS010000734.1:0-2689 GCA_040755575.1 Thermodesulfobacteriota bacterium | reverse complement strand
CTCGTGCTCGCGCGCGAGCTCGGCGCACGCGGGGCGCGCGTCGCGATCTGCGCGCGGGACCGCGACGAGCTCGAGCGCGCGCAACGCGACCTCGCCGAGCGCGGCCACGACGTCCTCGCCGTACCGTGCGACGTCACGCGCCGCGAGGAAGTCGACGAGCTGGTCGAGCGCGTGCTCGCCGCGTGGGGCCGCGTCGACGTGCTGGTGAACAACGCCGGCGAGATCGAGGTCGGACCGCTCGAGGAGATGACGCTCGAGGACTTCGAGCGTGCGCTCGCGATCTACTTCTGGGCGCACCTCTACACGACGCTCGCCGTCCTGCCCGACATGCAGCGGCGACGCAGCGGCCGGATCGTCAACGTCTCGTCCATCGGCGGCAAGATGAGCGTGCCGCACCTCGCGCCGTACAGCGCCGCGAAGCACGCGAGCGTCGGCCTGTCGCGCGCGCTCCGCGTCGAGCTCGCGCAGTACGGCATCGCGGTGACGACCGTCGTGCCCGGGCTGATGCGCACGGGCAGCCCGGTCCGCGCCGACTTCAAGGGCCAGCATCGCAAGGAGTACGCCTGGTTCAGCATCGGCGACTCGCTGCCGCTGCTCACGACCAGCGCCGAGCGCGCGGCGCGCCAGATCGTGCGCGCGTGCCGCCGGGGCGACGCCGAGGTCGTGCTCACGATCCCGGCCAGGATCGCGGACCTGGCGCAGTCGCTGTTTCCTGGCTTGACGAGCGACGCCCTCTCGCTGGTGAACCGCCTGCTGCCCGGGCCGGGCGGCATCGGCCGAGCGCGCGCGGAGGGGCGCGACAGCCAGTCGGCGCTGTCGCCGTCGCTGCTCACCGCGCTCGGCGACGCCGCGGCGGCGCGCAACAACGAGTAGCGACGAGAGCGCGCGCGCTTCAGCCGAGCAGCCCCGCGACGAGCTCCACCTGCCGCTCGTGCGCCGCCTGCGCGAGCTTGCTCGGGAACGCGTTGAACGCGTGGATGCCGCCGGGGAACAGCGCGATGTCCGCGCGGTTGCCGGCGGCGAGCCAGCGCGCGTGCATGAACAGGTTGTCGTCGAGCAGCGGGTCCAGCGTAGCGATGCTGAACAGCGCCGGCGGCAAGCCGCGCAGGTCCGCGTGCAGCGGCGAGACGTCCGGCTCGCCGCGGCGCGCGCGCGGCACGTAGTGGTCCGCGAACCACTCGATGATCGGCGTGCTGAGGATCAGGTTGCGCTCGCCCCAGCGGCGCACGCTCGGCGTGAAGGTGAGGTCGTAGGCGCCGTAGACCAGGTTGGCGCCGGCGAAGCCCGTCGCGCCGTGGCGGTCGCGAAGCCGCAAGAGCGTCACCGCGGACAGGTGCGCGCCGGCCGACTCGCCGCCGATCAGCAGCCGCTCGCTGCCGAGCTCCGCGCGTGCGTTGTCGAGCAGCCACAGCGCCGCCGCCTCGCAGGATCGAAGGCCGCGGGGGAGAGCTCGTGCCACATCTTCTTCGGCGTCGTCATCGCAGGTTTCAGCGTGTATCACGTTCCGTGTCAGCCCGGAGGAGGAACCCGGCCGGTGTCGGGCACGGTCTTCAAAACCGCCTGAGCCCCCATTGGGGGCTGGATGGTTCGACTCCATCCCTCCTCCGCCATCGCACACGCGGCGCTTGACATCGTGCGGCGATCGGTCGCCTAAAGACTGCCCGGCGATGCACCGCCGGAACGTAAGCATGGAAGCGCCGCTCGACGTCCTGCGCCCGGGCTTCGCCCTGGCGCTCTCGTGCGTCGCCTTGGCGCTCGGCGGCTGCATGATCGGACCCGACTTCGTCCGGCCCGACGCGCCGGTCGCGCAGGGCTGGATCGAGAGCGGCGACGCGGGCGTCGACTCGAGCAGCCTGACCTACGAGGACTGGTGGCGGGTGTTCGACGACCCGGTGCTGACCCGGCTCGTCGAGACCGCCTACCGGCAGAACCTGACGCTGCGCGCGGCCGGCGTCCGCGTCCTGGAAGCGCGCGCGCGGCTCGGGCTCGCGATCGGCGAGCTCTACCCGCAGCAGCAGGCGCTCACCGCCGCGCTGACCTACAACAAGATCCCGATCGCGGTGCCGTACGACCTCATCAACGACACGTACTGGCAGAGCGCGCTCGGCGCACAGGCCGGCTGGGAGATCGACCTCTGGGGCAAGATCCGCCGCGGCGTCCAGTCCGCGGACGACTCGTTCCTCGCCTCGGTCGCCGCCTACGACGACGTGCTGGTGACGCTGCTCGGCGACGTCGCGACGAGCTACGTGCAGATCCGTACGCTCGAGGCGCGGCTCGCGATCGCGCGCGAGAACGTCGTCAAGCAGCGCGAGGCGCTCCGCATCGCGAGCAACCGCTTTCGCGCCGGCGTCGTGTCGAAGCGCGACGTCTACCAGGCGGAGAACGTCCTCGGTGCGACCGAGGCGGCGATCCCGGGGCTCGACATCGAGCTCCGTCAAGCGAAGAACGCGCTCGCGGTGCTGCTCGGCGTGCCGCCCGGCGAGGCCGACCCGCTGCTCGAGGGCGACTCGGGCATCCCGGTCGCGCCGGCGCAGGCGGCGGTCGGCATCCCGGCCGACCTGCGGCGCCGGCGCCCCGACGTGCGCCAGGCCGAGCTCAGCGCGGCGGCGCAATCGGCGCAGATCGGGGTCGCCAAGGCGGACCTGCTGCCCGCCTTCAGCCTGGTCGGCAACGTCGGCACGGTGTCCTC
>JBFMAS010000733.1:0-5600 GCA_040755575.1 Thermodesulfobacteriota bacterium | reverse complement strand
GCCGCAGCGCGAAGCGGTACTCCGCACGGTCGGCTGCGCCGCGGCGCGCGCCGGCGACGGCGCTCGGGATGCTCGAGCCGCGCGCCCCGTCAGGAGACTGCCGAGGCGAGCGCGCCGCCATCGTTCCTGCAGGAGTGCAGCAGCTCGTCGATCTCGTTGCTGTCGAGCACTTCGCGCTCGAGCAGGGCCTTGGCGATCTTGTGCAGCGCCTCGAGGTTCTCCGAGAGAAGCGCGCGCGCGCGCTCGTAGCCCCGCGACACGAAGCTGCGGATCTCGGCGTCGATCTCCTGCGCGGTGCTCTCCGAGTAGCCCGAGGCCTGGTTGAAGTCGCGGCCGAGGAAGATGTTCTCCTCCTTGTTGCCGAACGTCATCGGCCCGAGCTTCTCGCTCATGCCCCACTCGCAGACCATCTTGCGGGCGAGCTCGGTGGCGCGCTCGATGTCGTTGCCGGCGCCGGTCGTCACCTGGCCGAGCACCAGCTCCTCGGCGGCGCGGCCGCCGAAGAAGATCGCAAGGTCGTTCTCGAGGCGCGATCGGCTCGCGGTGTGGCGGTCGTCGACCGGCACCTGCTGCGTGAGGCCGAGCGCCATGCCGCGCGGGATGATGGTCACCTTGTGCACCGGGTCCGCGCCCGGCACGAGCTTCGCGACCAGCGCGTGCCCCGCCTCGTGGTAGGCGGTGTTGCGCTTCTCCTCCTCGCTGATGATCATCGAGCGGCGCTCCGAGCCCATCAGCACCTTGTCCTTGGCGAGCTCGAAGTCGTTCTGGTTGACCCTCTCCTTGTCGGCGCGCGCCGCCAGCAGCGCGGCCTCGTTGACCAGGTTCTCGAGGTCGGCCCCGGAGAAGCCGGGGGTGCTGCGCGCGAGCAGCGCGACGTCGACGTCCTCGGCGAGCGGCACCTTGCGCAGGTGCACCCGGATGATGCCCTCGCGGCCCTTGACGTCCGGCCGCGGCACGATCACGCGGCGGTCGAAGCGCCCGGGGCGCAGCAGCGCGGGATCGAGCACGTCCGGCCGGTTGGTCGCGGCGATCAGGATGACGCCGTCGTTCGACTCGAAGCCGTCCATCTCGACCAGCAGCTGGTTGAGCGTCTGCTCGCGCTCGTCGTGGCCGCCGCCGAGCCCGGCGCCACGGTGGCGGCCGACAGCGTCGATCTCGTCGATGAAGATGATGCAGGGCGCGTTCTTCTTGCCCTGCACGAACAGGTCGCGGACGCGCGAGGCGCCCACGCCGACGAACATCTCGACGAAGTCCGAGCCCGAGATCGAGAAGAACGGCACCCCCGCCTCGCCGGCGATGGCGCGCGCGAGCAGCGTCTTGCCGGTGCCCGGCGGCCCGACCAGCAGCACCCCCTTCGGGATGCGGCCGCCGAGCTTGGTGAACTTCTTCGGGTCCTTGAGGAAGGCGATGATCTCCTCGAGCTCTTCCTTCGCCTCCTGGATCCCGGCGACGTCGGCGAAGGTGTTCTTCTGCTGCGCCTCGGTGAGCAGCTTCGCCCGGCTCTTGCCGAACGACATCGCCTTGCCGCCCCCCACCTGCATCTGGCGCATGAAGAAGATCCACACGCCGATCAGCAGCAGCATCGGGAACCACTGCACCAGGAGCACGACGTACCAGGGCTCGCCCTCCTCGGGCTTGGCCTGGATCTTGACGCCCTTCTCACGCAGCCGCGTGATCAGGTCGGTGTCGCCGGGGTCGTAGGTGCTGAAGCGCTCGCCGCTCTGGAACCGCCCGCGGATGACGTTGCCCTGGATCACCACCTCGGAGATCTCGCCGCGGTCGAGCGCCTCCGAGAACTCGCTGTAGTCGCGCTCCGGGTCCTGCGCCTGCTGCTTGTTGAAGATCTGGAACAGCAGCAGGAACATCAGGCCGAGGACGAGCCACAGGGCCAGGTTACGCGAAAACTGATTCAATCCTGATCTCTGCAATTTGCACCCGAAAACGCTCGGTTTTTACCACGGCCCAGAAACGCCGGCAATGCAAGACCTACGCTGTGAGCGATGGCGAATTGGATGCTCTGCGGGTCGCGTTCATTCGATCTCCGGCACGATCGTCGCAACGCGCTCCGCATGGAGCCACGCGAGCCTCCGCGACGTCCGGTCGGCGCGTGCGACGATGCTCCGCACCACGCCCGGCACCCAGACGACGTCGTCGCCGCTGGCGACGACCGCGAGGCCCTTCCTTTCCTGTCGAGGCACGCGGGCATCGATCAGGATATCGGCAAGCTTGCGCCGCCCGTGAGCGAGCCGGACGCGGTCGCCCGGCGCCGGACAGCGGACCGTGAGCGGCGCCGCCAGGCGGTCGAGGTCGAGCCAGGCCGCCGACGCCGGCGTCGCGTGCCCGGCCGCGGCGGGCGCGTCGCGCAACGCGCTCGTCACCTGCCAGCCCGCGACCCGGACGATTCCCGGCACGGCCAGCGCCGCGGGCTCGGCCCGGAGCCTGTCGGCGCCCGCCACGGTGCCGAGCAGCTCCAGGACCTCGTAGCAGCGCAGCACGCGGCGTCCGCCGGCGAGGTCGACCGCGCCGGAGGGGTTGCCGCCGCGCGCGACGGCCACGAGCTGCTCGACCTGTGCGCTCGTCGCCCGGACCCCTTCGGCCGCGAGCCACGCGTGCACGAGCCGCGGCGCGCCGGGGCCGGCGGCGAGCACCGTCGCGCGCGGCAGCCGCCTGCCGGGCGTCTCCCCGAGCAGCTCGGCGACGCGCTGCTGCGCGAGCGCGCTCTCCTGCCGGAGCTGCTCGGCGAGCCGCGCGAGACGTGCCCGGACGTCGACCCCCAGCTCCTTCTCGAGCGCCGGCAGCAGGCGGCGTCGGACGCGGTTGCGGAACAGCGACTCGTCCGCGTTCGACGAGTCCTCGCGCCAGGCGACGCCGCGGCCGCGCAGGTAGGCGACGCACGCCTCGTGCGTCTGCTCGAGGAGCGGCCGCAGGACGCCGTCGCCGCGCGCCGGCGCCATCCCGCCGAGGCCCGCCGGCCCGGCCCCGCGCGCGAGCCGCAGCAGCAGCGTCTCCGCCTGATCGTCCCGCGTGTGCGCGACCAAGACGTGCCCCGCGCCCCAGCCCTGCGCCACCTCGCGCAGGAACGCGTAGCGCGCCTCGCGGGCCCGCGCCTCGCGGTTCGCGCGCGTCCCGGCGAGATCAGGCCGCTCGCCGACGAAGCACGGCAGCCCGAGCGAGCGCGCCAGCTCGCGGACGTGCGCCGCGTCGCCTTCGCTCTCGGCGCCGCGCAGGAGGTGGTTCAGGTGCGCGACGGCGAGCGTCGCGTCGAGCTCACCGCGCCGGCAGAGCGCGTCGAGCGCGAAGAGCAGCGCCGTCGAGTCCGCGCCGCCCGAAGCCGCGACGAGCAGGCGGCTGCCCGCAGCCGCCGCGGAGTGCTTCCGCAGGGCGTGGAGGACCGCCAGCTCGAACGCGAAATCTCGTCTCATGGCTCGCCGGCCACGCGGCACCTCGCGAAGTGGCGGCGGGAAGACTCGAACTTCCGACGCGGGGATTATGAGACCCCTGCTCTACCACCTGAGCTACGCCGCCCGCGCGAGGAAAGGCTTGAGTAACAACGCGCCGGCGACTTGTCGATTGCTTCCGGCCGGTCAGCGCACGCGATCGAGCTCGGCCGCGACCGAGCGCTCGGTGGCCGAGCGCGCGCCGCGCGTCACCTGGTGCAGGATGCCCTGCGTCAAGTCGAGGCACGAGAGCTTGCCGCCGTAGACGCAGCCGGTGTCGAGGCCGATCTTGCGCCCGGCGCCGAACCAGACGTCGCGGTAGGGGGTGTGGCCGAACACGACCGTGCAATCGAGCCGGTGGTCGAGCAGCAGGAACTCCTCGCGGATCCACAGCAGGTCCTCGCGGCGCTGCTGCTCGAGCGGCACGCCCGGACGCACCCCGGCGTGGACGAAGGCGAAGCCCTCGGCCGCCCGGTGCAGCTCGAGCCCGGACAGGAAGGCGAGATGCGACGCCGGCATCTTCGCGCGGGCCGCCGCGCAGGCGGGCTCGCTCGCGAGGCCCGTGAGGCCGTAGCTGGCGAGCGTCTGCGCGCCGCCGTTGGTGTAGAACGCCTCCTTGTTGGCGCCGCCGAGGCCGAGGAAGTCGAGGAACATCTCCTCGTGGTTGCCGCGCAGGAAGACGGTCGCCGGAAGCTCCTGCTGGAGCTCGCTCAGGAGCTGGACCGTCTCGCGCGACGCGGGTCCGCGATCGACGTAGTCGCCGAGGAACACGAGCAGGTCGTCGGGACCGGCGGCGACCGCGGCGAGCAGGCGCTCGAGCTCCGGCGCGCAGCCGTGCACGTCGCCGACGCAGAGCAGCCGTCCGGTCACCTCTTCCTCTCGTCGGCGAGCAGCCGCCGCACGCCTTCCGGGTCCCCCAGCACCTCGAGCGCCGCGCTGTACGGGTCGAGCGTCCCGGCGCGCAGCCTTTCGGCGACGCCGCCGAGCTGGCCGCCGGCGAGCGCTCGATCGAGGCGCAGCGCGAGCTCGTCGCGCAGGATCTCGGTCCACTCGGCGACGCGCTCCCGGCCGCCGCTCTCCGCGGTCTGCGCCGCACGCCGCACCTCGGCGTGCGCCTTGACCTGGGCGACGAGCTCCTCGACGCCGCGGTTCGCGGTCGCCTCGGTGAGCAGCACGGGCACGCTCCAGGCCGCGGCGGGCCTCAGGTGGAGCATCATCTCGAGCTCGTTCTTCAGCCGGCGCGCGCCCTCGCGGTCGGCCTTGTTGACGACGAACACGTCCGCGATCTCGAGCAGGCCCGCCTTCATCACCTGGATCGTGTCGCCCGCCTCGGGGACCAGCACGACGATCGTCGTGTGCGCGAGACCCATGATGTCGAGCTCGGTCTGGCCGACACCGACCGTCTCGACGATCACCACGTCGTGGCCGAAGGCGTCGAGCAGGTGCACCACCTCGCGCGTCGCACGGGCGAGGCCGCCGTGCCGGCCGCGCGTCGACAGGCTGCGGATGAACACCCCCTCGTCGAGGAAGTGCGCCTGCATGCGCACGCGGTCGCCGAGCACCGCGCCCCCCGAGAACGGGCTCGACGGATCGACGGCGACGACGCCGACCGTCTTGCCCTCCCGGCGGAGCTGGGCGATCAGCTTGTCGCCGAGCGTCGACTTGCCGGCGCCGGGCGGGCCGGTGAGGCCGATCAGCATCGCGCGCCCGGTCTTGCCGTAGAGACGCCGCATGATCTGCGGCACCTCGGGAGTGCGGTTCTCGACGAGGGTGATCAGGCGCGCGAGCGCGCGGCGATCGCCCGCGTCGTAACGCTCAAGGAGCCGGTCGATGTCCATGCTCGGTCGGTTCGTGGGTGGCGTCGAGCGGCGTGGCGAGCTCGAGTGGATCGCGGTCGTCGCGGCGGGCCTCGAGGCCGAGCCGGCCCGCGAGCCGCTCGGCGAGCAGCGGCGCCGCCTGCTCGGGCGTGACGCCGGCAGAGGCGCCGGCGCTCGCCAGGCTCGTGACCGCGACGCCGCGCAGGCCGCACGGGTCGATGCCGTCGAAGCCGCGCTCGGCACGCGCCGCGACGTTGAGCGCGCAGCCGTGCAGCGTGACGCCGCGGTGCACGGCGAGGCCGATCGCGCCGAGCTTCCGCGGCGGGGATCCGGTCCAGACCCCCGG
>JBFMAS010000732.1:0-5212 GCA_040755575.1 Thermodesulfobacteriota bacterium | reverse complement strand
GTCCGGGAACATGTCCCCCTCGGAGCCCGCGAGGATCAGGTTCTTGATCGCCCGCCAGTCGCGCGCCGGGCTCTGCGCCTTGAGCAGCGCCGCCACCCCGGCGACGTGCGGGGGCGGCCACGAGGTCCCGGTCAGCACGTCGTAGCCGGCGCCCGGGATCGTGCTCAGGACGTTCGTTCCGGGCGCCGCGACGTGCACCGTGCGCCTGCCGTAGGCGGACCCCGCGTTGAGCCACCCCCACTCGAGCGAGTTCGCGACCGAGATCACGTTCGGCAGGTAGAAGCTCGCGGGCCAGGTCGGCTTGCGGTCGTTGTCCCTGTCGAGGCGGCAGTTGTACACGTCGTTGCAGTACGCGTAGTTTCCGGCCGCCGCGACGAACAGGATGCCGCGCTGACGCTGGGCATCGATCGCGTCTCGCAGGCTCGCCGAGAACTCGGTGACGGCCCAGCTGTTGTTGGTCGCCACGATCTCGACGCCGCGCTGCTTCATCGCGGCGACGTAGTCGAGGCAGGTGATCGCGGCCGCGACGGTGCCGTTGCCGAACGCGTCGAACACCTTGCACGGCATCAGCTTGACGCGCCAGTTGACCCCGACGACGCCGATGCCGTTGTCGCCCACGGCGCCGATCGTCCCGGCCACGTGGGTGCCGTGCACGTCCACCGCCATCGGATCGGAATCGCCGTCGATGGGGTCGATCCCGTGGCAGTCGTCGACGAAGCCGTTGCCGTCGTCGTCCACGCCGTTCGCGACGCACTCGGCCTCGTTGCGGAACACGTTCGCCGCGAGGTCCTCGTGCGAGTAGTCGATCCCGCTGTCGATGACGGTGACGACGACGTTCGGGCTGCCGGTCGTCAGGTCCCACGCGTCCGGCGCGTCGACGTCGGGGTCGTCGAACACGGGCAGCGCATCGAGGCCCCAGAGCTGGCCCGCGACGAACGACGGATCGTTCGGCGTGGCGAGCATCGTCAAGGAGAAGTTCGGTTCGACGTAGAGCACGTCCGCGCTGCGGCCATACTGCTCGACCGCCCGGGCCACCGACGTCCCCCGGGCGACCTCGACGAGCTGCAGGCCCTGGACGCTGGCGAACTCCCGGACGACCTGCGCGCCGGCCGCCGCGTGCAGGGCGCCGCGACCGGCCGCGTCGCTGCCGGCGCGGAACCGCACCAGGACCTCGTCCGCGGCGTGACCCGGAGGCGCGCCCGCTCCCGGCTCGGGAGCGAGCAGCGTGAGCGCCAGCAGCACGAGCGCCGCCGCACGCGGGACGAGCCGCAGGCGGCCCGTGAGGCGGCGGGCCCCGTCGTTGATTCGCATGTTCATCGTCGCACGTCCTCTTCGTTGCGCGCGCGCCAGATGCGCAGCGCGATCGGGCTGCCGCCCGGCTACCTCAGGCACGCGCAGCGCCCGAGCTGGTCGGTGAGGCAGCTCGCGCCCGGCTCGCAGGCGCCGTTGCACTGCCCGCCGACGGGGTCGCCGCCGCACGGCGGCTGCTCGACGCATGCGCAGCTTCCGTCCGGCTCGAGCTGGCACAGCTCGTCGAAGTTCGGGCACGAGCCGCCGCACTGACCGGGCGCCGTCGGCTCGCACGGCGAGCTCGGCGTCTGGCTGGCGTACGCCGGCACGAGCAGGAGCCTGGTCGACGTCTTGCCCCGCACGGTGACCGTGCCGCGCACGAACTGGTCGACGAAGCCGGCCTCGAAGTCCGCGTCCCCGGTGCAGCGAAGCCGGTACAGGAGGTAGTCGCTCGCCAGGGGGCTGCCGAGCGGGCCGCTTCTCGGCTGCTTGTCGACCGGGACGCAGACGTGCGTCGGGCGCGGGTTGCGCGCCGGCTGCAGCCGGCAGCCCTCCTCGACCTCGAACGGCGGCACCTGGAACGGCGTCAGCGTGAGGGGATCGAGGGCGTGCCCGTCGACCTGGACGTCGCGCGCGGCGACGCCGATGCGATGGCACTTCAGGTGATCGAAGAAGGGCTGACCCTGGGCCGCCGCGTCGCGTGCCGCCGCGGCGAGGACGATCGCCGCGAGCAGCGCCAGGCGCCGCCGTCTCGAAGAAATCCGTCGAAGCATCGTCGTTGCTCCTTGTGCGCCGCTCGTGGCGGCGGTGCGCGGCGCCTTCGTGCTAGCGGCGCCCGCGGGGATGGCTCGACTCGTCGCGCGCCTGCCCGTCCGGGTCGGTCGGACCCGCGTCGAGGACGGTCGCGAAGAAGGCGAGCAGCTCCTTGATCGAGGAGAATCGTGCGACCCGGCCCGAGGGCAGGTGCTCGGCGCGGCCGGCGTAGCGGCGGCGCGTGGCTCGACCGGCGGTCGCGAAGTGCACCACGAACGCGCGGTGCGCGGAGAGAGTCGATCCATGCGGCCAGCGGTCCGGCATGCCGCGTCCTCCTCGGTGTCTGGCGTGTGTCTGTTGCTTGCCACGTGGCAGCGGAGGTACTGGGAGTGGCGGCGGAAGTCCTGGCGAAATTCTGGGATTACTCGGGGAATGGCGAGAGATCGGTAAGGCGCCATGCGTCCATCACGCTCCGGCGACGCTGCTCCGGTCCGCATCGAGGCGGAGAACGAGTGGGCGTGGTGCGGCGAGCGGCGCCTCGACCTGATGCCGCGGACGTTCGCCGTCCTGCGCCACCTGATCGCGCACCCGGGGCGCCTGATCACCAAGCACGAGCTGTTCGCCAGCGTCTGGGGCGACACGATCGTCAGCGAAGCCGCCCTGACGAGCTGCATCCGCGACCTGCGCAGGGCGCTCGGCGACTCCTCGCGTACGCCGCTCTACATCGAAACCGTGCACCGGCGGGGCTTCCGCTTCGTCGGGCCGATCGTCGCGGCGCCGCTTTCCACGGCGTCGGGGCTGCCCGCCGCCGCGGCCGCGGCCGGCGCGACCTGCGGCGCGCCGGGTACGGCGGCGCGCCTGGTCGGTCGGGACGAGCCGCTCGCGCGGCTTCGCCTCCTGCTCGAGGCGGCACGGCAGGGACGTCGCCAGCTCGTCTTCGTCACCGGCGAGGCGGGAATCGGCAAGACGACGCTGGTCGAAGCGTTCCTCGCCGAGGTCGGCACGGAGGCGGCGCTGCACGTCGCGCGCGGGCAATGCGTCGAGCAGTACGGCGCGGGCGAGGCCTACCTGCCGGTGCTCGAAGCGCTCGGGCGGCTCGGCCGTGAGCGTCCGGGCGAGGGGCTCGTCGGCACCCTGAAGCAGGTCGCACCGACCTGGCTCGCGCAGCTGCCCGCGCTGCTCGACGACCGGGACCTCGACGCCGTTCGGCGTCGAGCGGAGGGCGCGACGCGCGACCGGATGCTGCGCGAGCTGACCGAGGCGCTCGACGCGTTCACCAGCGAGGTGCCCCTGGTGCTCGTCCTCGAGGACCTGCACTGGAGCGACGCTGCGACGATCGAGCTGCTCGCGACGCTGGCTCGCCGCCGCGACGCGGCACGGCTGCTCGTCGTGGCAACGTACCGCCCGGCCGACGTGGCGCTCGGCGGGCATCCCCTGAAGCCCGTCAAGCAGGAGCTGCAGCTACACGGGCAGTGCGAGGAGCTGCTCCTCGACTTCCTCGACGAGCCTGCCGTGGCCGAGTACCTCGAGGCGCGCTTCGCCGGCAGCTCGCTGCCGAGGCGGCTGGCGAGCGTCTTCATCAGAGCACGAGCGGCAACCCGCTCTTCCTCGTCAACATGACCGAGCACCTGATCTCACGGCGACAGCTCCGCGAGCTCGACGGCCGGTGGGAGCTCGTGGCGGCGCTCGAGGACGTCGCCTCCGGGCTGCCCGACACGCTCTGGCAGATGGTCGAGGGCCAGATCGAGCGGCTGTCGCCGCGCGAGCAGGCCGTGCTCGCCGTGGCCAGCGTGGCGGGTAGCGAGTTCTCGTCCGCGCTCGCGGCCACCGACGGCATCGACGCGCACGACGCCGAGGAGCTCTGTCTCGCGCTGGTGCGCCGCGGACGGTTCCTCCGCGCGGTCGGCGCGACGGACTGGCCGGACGGAACGATCGCCGGCCGCTACGCCTTCGTGCACGCGTTCTACCGCAGGGTCCTCTACGAGCGCGTCTCCGCCGGACACCGCGTCGCGCTGCATCTGCGGATCGGCAAGCGGCTCGAGCGCGCGTACGGGCGCCGGGCCGGAGAGCTCGCCGGCGAGCTCGCGATGCACTTCGACCGCGGTCGCGACGCGGAGCGCGCCGTGCGCTATCGCCGGCTCGCGGCCGACGCCGCCTTGCGCCAGCACGGCTACGCGGAAGCGGCCGACCACGCGCAGCGCGCGATCGAGCTGCTGCGAGCCCTGCCGGAATCGCCGGAGCGGATCCTCGAGGAGCTCGCCCTGCACACGATCCTCGGCGCGGCCCAGATCGCCGCCGGCTGGGCGTCGCCCGAGGTGGCGCGCACCTACGCTCGTGCGCGAGAGCTGTGCGCGCGCGCCGGTGCCACGCCGCAGCTGTTCCCGATCCTGAACGGCCTGTTCGGCTTCTACGTCACGCGCGCCGAGCTGGCGGTCGCGCGCGAGATCGCCGAGCAGCTGCTCGCCATGGCGAGCGGCACGGACGACGCCGCGCTCCGTCTCGGCGCATGCAACGCCGCCGGCATGGTGTCGTTCTACGAGGGCGACTTCGCCGCCGCCCTCGCTCACTTCGAGGGCGGCATGCAGGTCTACGATCCGGAGCGGCACCGGCCGGATCGGTCGCCCGCGTTCTGGGGCGGGCACGATGCGGGAGTCTCGTGTGCGGTGCACGCCGCGCTGGCGCTCTGGATCCTCGGCTATGCGGACCGCGCGGAGGCGAGGATGCAGGACGCTCTCGCCTGGGCCCGCGCCATCTCGCACCCGTTCACCGAGGCGTTCGTCTGCCACTTCGGCGCGGCGTTCCACGAGTGCCGCGGCGAGGTGGAGGCCGTCGAGGAGCTCGCCGACGCCGGCATGAGGCACTCGACGGAGCACGGCTTCGAGCTGTTCGCGAGCCTCGGGGCGCTCCATCGCGGCTGGCTGCTGTGCGCGCGCGGCGATCGGCAGGAGGGCGTCGCGCAGATCCGAGCCGGCGTGGCGGCCTATCGCGGGACGGGCGCCGGGCTCGGCATGGCGACCTTCGTCGCGATGCTGGCCCAGGCGTGCCTGGAGCTCGAGCGATGGGAGGAGGGGCTCGAGGTCGTCGCGGCCGCGCTGGCGGTCGCCGAGCACGGCGGGGCGCACTACTGGGACGCCGAGCTGCGACGGCTGAAGGGAGCGCTGACGCTCCA
>JBFMAS010000731.1:0-12008 GCA_040755575.1 Thermodesulfobacteriota bacterium | reverse complement strand
GCCGTCAGCGCGGCGCGGTCGGCTGCGGCGGCTCCTCCGTCGCGGGCGGGATCTCGGCGAGGCTCAGGATCACGTAGCGCGCCCCCTCGACGAGCAGCACGCCCTCGACCCGGTCGCCCGGCTCGACGCCGTCGAGCAGCTCGCGCTTCGCGACCGGGAACGGCATGGTCATCGCCTCCATGAAGCCGGCGACCGCCTCGTGCCGCAGCGTCACCTCGTTGCGCGCGACGCCGACCGCGACGACCTCGCCACGGATCGGGTAGAGCTTGCCCTCGGGCAACCCGGTGCAGGCGACGGCGAGCGCGGCCAGCGTGGCGGCGGCGAGCCGCGCCGCCTCACGCCGAGCCGGCATCGAGCACCGTCATGACGAAGCCGCGGAACGCGAACTCGGCGTCGTCGTAGTCGACGACGCCGATGGTGAAGGTGTAGACGCCGGCCAGGAGCGGCGTGCCGGTCAGCTTGCCGCCGTTCGACAGCGCGATGCCGGGCGGCAGGTTGCCCTGATCGAGGAACCACTCGTCGCCGCCGCAGTCGGAGTCGAGCTGCAGGAAGTACTCGACCCCGACGATGCCGTCCGGCAGCGACTCCGTCTCGATCTTGACGCTGCAGCCACCGCACGCGACCGGACCACCGAGCGGCAACGCGACCACCAGCAGCGCCACGACGAGCCCGGGTGCCGCGAGCAGGCGGAGCGCGCGGTACGCTGCCATGCCCGCACGATACCCGCGGCCGGGGCGGGAGACCAGACGTGCGCGGCCGATGCGCCGAATCCGGGTTGACCGGCCGGCGCGAAGCGAAATACAGAGGGCCGATGCGCCGTCGCGTCCACGGGCCCGTGCCGCTCTGCGGCCCGAGCCCTTCCTCGCCCCGCCTGAGCCGGCGGCGCTTCCTCGGCGGCTGCGGCGGCGCGCTGCTGCTCGCCGCCTGCGGCGACGCGACGCGCAGCGGCACGCAGCCGCTCTCGTGCGGCCCCGTGGACGAAGGCGCGGACGTCGCGCTCCCCGACGAGGTGCGCGAGGACCCGTTTGCGCTCGGCGTCGCGTCGGGCGACCCGCACCCCGACGCGGTCGTCCTGTGGACGCGGCTCGCGCTGCGCTCGACGCCGCTCGCGCCGCTGCCGCCGGTCGCGGTGCCGCTCGTCTGGGAGATCGCGCGCGACGAGGCGCTGCGCGACGTCGTCGGCGAGGGACGCGCGCTGGCGCGTCCCGAGGCCGGGCACGCGGTGCACGTCGACGTCGTCGGCCTCGAGCCCGCGACGACCTACTGGTACCGCTTCCGCGCCGGCCCCTGGGCGAGCACGACGGGCCGCACGCGCACCGCGCCGGCTCCGGGCTCGACGCCGGGGCGCGTGCGCTTCGCCGTCGTGTCGTGCCAGGGCTACCAGACCGGCTTCTACGGCGCGTACCGCCACCTCGCCGCCGAGGACCTCGACTTCGTGCTGTTCGTCGGCGACTACATCTACGAGCTCGAGTCGTCGGTCGCGGCTCGCCCGCACGGGCTGCCGCCGCCGTCGACGCTCGACGAGTTCCGCCGCCTCTACGCGCTGAACCACGCCGACCCGGACCTGCAGGCGGCGCACGCCGCCTTCCCGTGGGTGCTCACCTGGGACGACCACGAGGTCGAGGACAACTACGCGGCGCTCGAGCCGGGCGCGATCGGCATCGCGATCGATCCCGACGCGCGCGCCAAGTTCCCCGCGAAGCGCGCCGCCGCATACCGGGCGTGGTGGGAGAACGTGCCGATCCGCAGCTGCGCGCCCGGCGCCGACGATGGCGGGCTGCGCATCCATCGCGACCTCGCCTTCGGCGACCTCGTGCACCTCGCGGTGGTCGACGATCGGCAGTACCGCAGCCCGATCGCCGTCGGCGAGGGCGCCGGCAACCTGCCGCGGCTGTTCGGCGGCGGTCCGCAGCTCCCCGAGGCCTTCGACGAGCGCCGCTCGCTTCTCGGCCGCGAGCAGGAAGCGTGGCTCGAGGGCGTGCTGCGCCGCTCGACCGCGCGCTGGTTCGTGCTCGGCCAGCAGACCGTGCTCGCGCACGTCGACCGCGTCCCGGACGACCCCGGCCGCGGCTTCAGCATGGACGCCTGGGACGGCTACGTCGCGTCGCGCAACCGCCTGCTGCGCGCCGTGCGCGACGCCGGCACGCGCAACTTCGTCGCCGTCGGCGGCGACATCCACACGAGCGCGGTGACCGACCTGCTGCTCGACTACCACGTCGCGGGCGCGCCGCTGGTCGGCACCGAGCTGGTCGCGCCGTCGATCACCGCGCTCGAGCTGCTCGCGCCGGAGCTCGCCGCGGCGACGCTCGAGAGCCCGCACATCCACCTCTACGACATCGAGCGCCACGGCTACCTGGTGTGCGAGGCGAGCGCCGACGGTCTACGCGCCGACTACCGCTACGCCGCGATCACGTCGCGCGACGCGGCGCTGGTCGCCGGGACCTCGTGGCGGATCGGCGACGGTGCTCCGGGCGCCCGCCCGGCGTGACGGTCCGTCAGCGGCGCACCGCGCCGACCCGCTCGACGAAGACGAAGAAGGCCGCGCACGCCGCATAGCCCAGCGACCAGCGCCAGCCGGTCGCGAAGCCGATGTCGTAGGTGCCGCCCGAGGGCGTGAGCGAGCCGGCGTGGACGAAGCCGAAGAACGAGATCACCGCGCCGATCAGCGCCCACACGGCGGCGGTCCGGAAGGCCTGGTCGATCAGGCGCGCGCTGATCGACGCCCAGATCATGCAGGTCAGCATGAAGCCCTGCGACAGGGCGACCAGGCCCGGCAGGTCGAGCCCCGCCAGGGCGAACGCGCGCGGCTCGGCGAGCACGCGGCCCGCGAGCGTCGGGTCGCCGAGCGCGTTACCGGCGGCGCCGAGCGTCTGCGTCAGGACGAGCGCGCCCCAGCCGGCGATCGCCGGGAACAGCCCGACCGCGACCGCGGGCGCGTGCGCCACCGGCGTCGCCTGGAACGCCTGCGCCGTGATGACGACGCCGATCCACAGCACGATCGCCATGCCGGCTTCCATCGGCACGAAGGTGTTGATCAGGTACGTCAAGCCAAATAGCGACAGCCCGGCGAAGAAGACGCCGTTCAGCACCGAGTAGCCCGAGCGTGCGCCGAGCGCCTTCCAGCCCGGGTGGCCGATGTAGATCGTCGTCGGGAAGCAGGAGCCGAACAGCGCCGCGAACACCGAGCCGACGCCGTTCACCGCGAGGCTCGGCAGCGTCGGATAGGAGTCGCCCGCCGCCTCGGCGGACTCGATGTTCTGCAGGGAGCCGAGCACGTTGAACAGGCCCATCGGCAGGATCACCGGGATCAGGTACTGCGCGAACAGCGGGTGCGTGAGCCCCGCGATCAGGTCGCCTGCGACCGGCACGGGGAAGTAGAAGCCGACCGTCGCCGCCCCGGAGGAGATGCGCGCCGCGTCGACGGGCGACGGCTCGCCGGCCGCGTGCAGCATCCAGGCGGCGGCCGTGCCGAGCGCCAGCGCCCACGCGCCGCCGGGGATGCGCAGCGGCAGGTGCACGCCCGAGAAGTACGTCACCAGGATCACTCCGAGCGGCAGCAGCGCCACCAGCGGCGCACCGAACGTCTTGATCGCGAAGTCGATGGCGATGAAGCTGATCGCGATCCCGGCGAGCGTCGACAGCAAGGCGGCGCGCGGGGTCCAGCGCCGGACCTGCTCCGCGACGAGCGCACCGGCGAGCTCGATCAACGCCGAGACGGCGCACGCGGCGAGCCCGATCTGCCACGCGACGCGCGCCGCTTCCGCCTCGCCCAGGCCCTCGCCCCGCGCCGCCAGCTTGACGGGCAGCATGACCAGCATGACGAACGCGAACAGCGACACCGTGTTGATGCCGTAGGGCAGCGCCGTCACGTCGTGCCGCCCGCTCTGCGCCGAGAGGCGCTGCGCCTGCCACGCGTAGAAGAAGTTCCCGACGACGATCGACAGCGCTGCGCCGGGCAGGATGGTGTGCAGCAGCAGCTCGAGCGGGAAGCCGAGCACCTGGGTGCAGAGCGACAGGATCAGCAGGAACTGGATCAGGTTGTCGATCGCGAGGCCGAAGAAGCCGTCGACGTCGCCCGGCTGGAAGAGCGGCTGCGCGCCGCGCGGCGGCGCGCTCGTGGCGACACTCGCGGCGGAGGTGGGGGAAGGTGGGCGCGCCATCGCGCGTTCCTGAGCAGAATCATTCCCGCCAGTCCACCGTCATGAGGCGCGCGACGCTCGCCTGCGCGGCGCGACGGAGCTCCTCGACGTCCTCCGGCCCGGCGCCGCGCGGCTCGAGCGGCTCGCCGGCGACCAGGCACACCCGTCCCGGGTCGTGCCCGAAGCCGCGCCCGAGCGCGCCGCGCCGCGCGGCGGGACGCTGCTCCACGACCGCGATCGGCGCCACCGCGACGCGCATGCGTGCCGCGAGGACGAACGCGCCCGGCCGGAACTCGGCGAGCGTGTTCGGCCGCGGCCGCCGTCCCTCGGGGTACATCAGGATCGAGCAGCCGCGCGCGAGCTGCGGGCGGCAGAGCTCGACCAGCTCGTCGGCCGAAGCCCGGGGCGGCAGGAAGAGCTGGCCGGTGCGCGCGGCCAGCGGCCCGCCGAGCGGGAAGCGGCGCAGGTCGGCGCGGATCACCGCGCGCCAGTTGAACGGCACGAGGTGCGTGAACAGGTACCAGTCCCACTCGCTCGCGTGGCTCGAGACGAAGACGTAGGTCGACTTCGGGTCGAGCAGCTGGAGGCCGCGCGCCTCGGCGCGGATCCCGCAGCCGCGCAGGATGCCGCCGCTCCAGAAGCGCCGCAGGTGCGCGTGTCCCCAGTCGTTGTCCTTGCCTGCCGCGAGCGCGGCGAGCGCCGGGACCGCCATCCCGGCCGTCACGCCGCCGATGACGCCGAGCCGGTACAGCGTCATGGCGAAGTCGCGCGCGCGGCCGAGCGTCACGGCGCGACCTCGTCGAGCGTCGCGCGCCACGCCGGCAGCGGATGCGCGAGCTCCGCGGAGAGCTCGCGCGCCAGCGCCTGCGTGCGAGCGGGGTCTGCGAGGACGGCCTCGGCCCAGGCGCCGTCGCCGAGGATGGCGACGTGCTGGCCGAGGACGAAGCCGTGGTCGCCGCCGGCGCCCTGCGGCCCGCCGGAGCCGGCGGCGCGCTCGGCGTACGCGACGCGGTAGCCGACCTCCCAGCGCGCGCCGCCGTCGCGGGCGCGAGCGTGCAGCGCCGGCGCGAGCGACGCGGCCGCGCCCTCGGGAACCAGCCGGTGCACGAGCGCGCCCGCGCCGCCGGCGAGCGCGATCCAGGTGTAGCGTCGTCCCACGGGCAGCTCGCTCGGCCGCTGCCACGCGGACGCATCCGGCAGCAGCACCATCGTCCGCGCGTCGACCTCGAAGCCGTTCTCGAGCACGACGTCGCTCGCGAGCGCGAGCAGCGACCGCGGCAGGTCGATGCGCACCCGCTGCGCGATCAGGTCGTTCGCGAGCAGCGCCGTCTGCGCGCGCGGGTCGGTGTAGCGCACCAGGGCGCGCACCGAGGCCGTGGAGTCGCGGCGCGCGAAGCGCGTCCCGACGTCGAGCGCGGTCACGCGCCAGCGGAAGTCCCGGTCGCTGCGCGTGACCTCGATGCCGGCGGGCAGCGTCGCGGTGACGCGCAGGCGGATCGCGCGCACGAGCGGCGCCGGCGCGCCCGCGATGCGGAGGTCGCGGTAGAAGCCCGAGCCGTCGGGGAACGCCAGCGAGAGCCGCTCGCTCGCGAACGAGTCCGCGTCGAGGCGGCCGAGCGGCGCGCCGGCGGGTGCGCCCGGGGTGCGCGGCACGAGGAAGCCGGCCCGCGTCTCCCCGTCGCGCTCGCGCCGCGCGTGCACGGCCCAGCGCGCGCCCGGGGGACGCTCGTCCGTCGGCACGCCGAGGTCGCGCACGCGCAGATGGAGCTCGCTGCCGCCGCCGGGCGTCGGGAAGGCGTCGACCGGCGTCGTGCGCCAGCGGCCTGCGCCGTCGAGCGCGACCAGGTCGACCGGCGGCAGCGCGGCGGCGCTCGTGACCGCGACGTGATCGAAGCGCTCCACCGCGGGCGTCGCCGAGCCCGCCAGGACCGCCGACGCGAGCAGCGCCGCCGCGCCCGCGCGCCGCGCCGTCACCGCGCCCACCCGATGCCGCACCGCCCCAGCTCCGGCTCGACGAGCGCGAAGTGCGCGAGGGCGCCGATCGCCGCACCTGCCGGCAGGTCGACCAGGTAGTGCCGCTTCAGGAGCAGCGTGCTCACGACGATCGCGAGCCAGAGCAGCGTCGCGACGACCCCGACCAGGCGCGACACCCTGAGCAGCGAGAGCAGCGCCAGCGTCGCCGTCGCGACGTGCAGCGACGGGAACGCGTTCCAGCCGCCGTCCTGCAGCCAGGGGAGGCGCGGCAGCAGCAGCGCGTCGAGCCCGCCCTCGACCGGCGGGGGCACGCAGCGCACCGGCAGCAGCAGGAAGAAGGCGAAGCACACCGCCATGGTCGCGAGCAGCGCGAGTGCGCCGCGGCGGAAGAAGTTGAGCTCGGAGAAGAACAGCGCCGGCGACAGCGCGAACGGGTAGCCGAGCGTGTAGGGCAGCGCCGCCCAGCCGGCGTACGGCACGTGGCGCTCGAACGGCAGCGCGAGCGAGATGCCCGGTGCGTCGCCGAGCAGGCGGGGGATGCCGAGGTAGCCGGCGAGGAACACCTGCCCGACGATCACACCCCAGATCAGGTGCTCGTAGCCGAACGACGGCGCTACTTGACGCCGACCACCATCGACTCCCGGACGTCGAGCGGCACCACGCGGCTCTCGCGAAAGCCGGCTTCCCTCATCCACTCGCGGCACTCGGCGCCGGTATAGTCGAAGCCGCCCGGCGTCTCGATCAGCATGACGAGGCTCAGCAGCAGGCCGTTCGCGTGGCTCCTGCGCTCGTCGTCGATGATGCGGTCGCACACCACGACGGCGCCGCCCCGCGGCAGCGCCTGGTACGCCTTGCGGAGCAGCATCCGCTTCTCGTCGAGGTCCCAGTCGTGCAGGATGTGGCCCAGCACGATCACGTCCGCCTCCGGCAGCGGGTCCTCGAAGAAGCTTCCGGCGGCGAAGCGCAGGCGGTCCTGCAGGCCGAACGACGCCACGTACTCCTCGAAGACCGGGCGCACCTGCGGCAGGTCGAAGCCGCCGCCCGTCAGGTGCGGGTGCGCGAGCGCCACCTGCACCGGGAGCCCACCCTGCGCCGTGCCGACGTCGAAGAACGTCCGGTGCTCGCGCCACGGGAACTCGCGCGCGATGCCGCGCGCCGCCGCCAGGCTGACGCCGGTCATCGAGCGCAGGAAGAGCCTCAGGCGCTCGGGATCGGAGTACAGCTCGCCGAAGAAGTCGGCGTTGCCGCTCCTCGCCTCCTCGTTCTGCGGCTTGCCGCTCCGCAGCGCGTCGGTCAGCAGCGCGAAGCTCGGATAGATGCGCGCGCTCATCATCTCGATGAAGCCGCCGACGTAGGACGGCTTGGCGTCGTCGAGGTAGAGGTCGGTCTCGCGCGTGTTGGCGTAGCGTCCGTCGCGGCGCTCGAGCATGCCGAGCGCGACCAGCGCGTCGAAGAAGTCGCGTGCGCTGCGCGGGTGGAGGCCGAGCCGATCGCGCAGCGTGTCGCTGTCGAGCGGCCCCTCGCGCGCCAGCACGCTGAAGAGCCGCAGCTCGACGGCGGACATCAGCGTCTTCGCGGCCCAGAAGCCCTCCGCGATGCCGAGGACCCGGTCCGGCCCCGGCTCCGCTGCGGCGGGCGTCGTCCGTTGATCGCTCATTGCTTCCTCCTCACCGCTCGGTCGAGCGATTGACAGGCGGCTGTACGCCATAGGAGGCTCGGCCGCCATGGCCATCCACTACGCAAAGGACGGGCACGTCGTCACCATCACGATCGATCGCCCGGAGGCGCGCAACTCCCTCGACCTCGAGCACTTCGGCCAGCTCGCGGACTGCTGGGTGCGCTACCGCGACGACGACGATGCCTTCGTCGCCATCCTGACGGGAGTGGGCGACGTCTACTGCGTCGGCGCGGACCTGAAGAAGTTCATCTCCGTGGTCACCGAGCAGGCGGACAAGCTCGCGGCGGGCGGCTCGAAGGAGCAGGTCGAGGGCTCCAGGTACACGATGGCGCACAGCCTGGTGGCCGTGCTGCGCGACGGCGCCACGCTGCCCGACGGCAGCGAGTTCGCGCTCTACAAGCCGGTGATCGCGGCGATCAACGGCATCTGCGCCGCGGGCGGCATGGAGATGATGTGGAACACGGACCTGCGCGTGGTGGCCGACGACGCCTGGTTCCAGCTCGCCGAGCCGCGCCGCGGGCTGTTCCCCGGCGGCGGCTCGACCGTGCACAGCGCGCGCCAGCTCTCCTGGTGCAACGCGATGGAGGTGCTGCTGCTCGCCGACCGCATCGCGCCCGAGCGCGCGCTGCAGATGGGCCTCGTCAACGCCGTCGTCCCGCGCGACCAGGTGATGGCGAAGGCGCGCGAGTGGGCCGACACCATCTGCCTGAACGGCCCGCTCGCGGTGCGCGCGTGCAAGGAGTCGGCGAAGAAGAGCACGTTCCTCGATCTCAAGGCCGCGCTCGCCAACGAGATGAGCTACTCGACGGGCGTCTTCATGAGCGACGACGCGAAGGAGGGCATCGCCGCCTTCCGCGAGAAGCGGAAGCCCGTGTGGAAGGGCCGCTAGCGTAGGGGCGCGGTCCCGCGCCGGCGAACTTCCCGGTGACCACCAGGAGAAGCACGCGGTCCCCGAAGCGCGAGGCGGCGCAACCGCGGCTGACGCTCGGCCTCCTCGGCGAGATCGCGCTGTGGCGCGGCGAGGAGCGCCTCGAGCTGCCGCCGTCGAAGAAGACGCGCGCGCTGCTCGCCTACCTCGCCGTCACCGGACGCCCGCACGGCCGCGAGCGCCTGTGCTCGCTGCTGTGGGACGTGGCCGACGACCCGCGCGCGGCGCTGCGCTGGAGCCTGAGCAAGCTGCGCGCGCTGGTCGACGAGCCCGGGCAGACGCGGCTCGTCGCCGAGCGCGACTCGGTGGCGCTCGTCGCGGACGGCATGCAGGTCGACCTCCTCGACGTGCGCCACGCGCTCGTGGGCGGCGTCGCGGCGCTGTCGACGGACCGGCTGCGCGAGCTCGCCGCGCGCTTCCGCGGCGAGCTGCTCGAAGGGCTCGAGCTGACCGACTTCTTCGACTTCTACGCCTGGTGCGTCGCGGAGCGCTCGGAGGCGCGGGCGCTGCACGGCCGGATCCTGGCCGCGCTGCTCGAGCGCCTCGCGGCGACACCGCTCGACGCCCTGCCCTACGCCCAGGCTCTGGTGCGCGTCGATCCGCTCGACGAGGGTGCGCGCGCCGGGCTCGTGCGCCTGCTCGGCGGGCTGGGACGTCACGCCGAGGCGGCGCAGCAGCACGAGGCCGGCATGCGCCTGTTCGAGGAGCTGCGCGCGTCGCCGTCGGGCGAGCTGGCCCGCGCGTGGGAGGAGGTGCGTCGCGCGCGGGGCACGGCGCCGCGCGCCGCCGAGCGGGAGCGGGAGACGGCGGACGAGGCGCGCCGCCCGCAGGGCGCGCCGGCGCAGCGTGCCGACGTGCCCGCGCCGCAGCACCCGAGCGGCCCGCCGCTCGTCGGCCGGGCGGCGGAGAGCACGCGGCTCAACGCCCTGCTCGACGACGCGGCGCGCGGCACCGTGCGCTGCCTGCTCCTCGCCGGCGACCCGGGCGTCGGCAAGACGCGGCTGCTGCGCGAGCTGCTCGACGAGGCCGGACGGCGCGGCGCGACATCGCTCGAGGGGCGCGCCTTCGAGGCCGAGCGCAGCCGCGCGTACGGGCCGTGGATCGACGCGCTCCAGCAGCTGCCGCACTTCGCGCTGCAGGGCGCGGGCGCCGCGGAGCTCGCCGCGCTCGTCCGCGGCTCCGCCCCGGGCGACGTCGAGGGCCGCACGCGCGAGCACCTGTTCGGCGCGGTCGCGGAGCTGATCGCGTCGCGCGGCGCGCCGGGGTCGCCGGTGCTGCTCGTGCTCGACGACGTGCAGTGGTTCGACGACGCATCGGCGGCCCTGCTGCACTGGGTCGCGCGCGCGAACCGTGGCCGCCCGCTCGGCATCGCGCTCGCGGCACGCCGCGGCGAGCTGCCCGACAACGCCGCGATGGCGCGCGTGCTGCGCAGCCTGCGCCAGGAGGAGCTGCTCGAGGAGCTGGCGGTCGGTCCGCTCGACGACGAGGCGACGCGCGCGCTCGTCGCCGCCGTGTCGCCGGGGACCGACGTCGAGCGGGTTCGCGCGCGAAGCGCGGGCAATCCCCTGCTGGTGCTCGAGCTGACGCGCGCGCCGCTTTCCGCCGACGGCGAGCTGCCGGCGACGCTGCGCGACCTGGTGCGCGGCCGCATCGAGCGCCTGCCGCCCGACGCGGCCGACGTGCTCCGCTGGGGCGCCGTGCTGGGCCGCACCTTCAACGTCCGCACCCTGCGCGAGCTCGCGTCGCTCGACCTCGACGCGCTCGTGCTGGCGCTCGACCGCCTCGAGCGTCACGCGCTGATCGGGGCGCTCGCCGACCCGAGCGAGCCGCTCGGCGCCTACGCGTTCACGCACGAGGTCGTGCAGTCGGTGGTCTATGCCGACATGTCCGAGCCGCGCCGCCGGCTCATGCACCTGCGCATCGCGCAGGCGCTCGAGCCGCGCGCGGCGATCGACGAGAGCGTCACCGCGGACGTCGCGCACCACGCCGCGCTCGCCGGCGACGCCGCGCTGGCGGCGCGCGCGTGCGTCTCGGCGGGCCGCCGCTCGCTGCGCCTGTTCGCCAACGCGACCGCGGAGTCGCTCGTGCGGCGCGGGATGCGCCATGCGGAGCAGCTGCGCGATCCGGAGCGCGTGCAGCTCTCGCTCGAGCTCTGGGAGATCGCGCTCGCCGCGCGCAAGCCGGAGGCGACCGAGGACGTCGCGTGCGCGGTCGAGCGCCTCGCGAACGTCGCTCTCGACCACGGCTGCTTCCAGCACGCGCGGCTCGGCTTCCACCTGCTGAGCTATCTGCGCTGGGAGGGCGGCGCGTGGAGCGATGCGCAACGCCACATGATGCGCGCCGAGCTGGTGAGCCGCTCGACCGACCCCCGCGAGCGCGCCGTCGCGACCGCGGAGGCCGCGCGCTGCCTCGCCATGCTCGAGCGCGACCTCGGGCACGCCGACGCGCTGCTGCTCGAGGCGCAGGCGCTCGCCGAGCGCAGCGACGTCGATCCGCCGGCGATCCCCGACGCTCTCGGCATGCTGCAGCTGCATCGCGGCCGCATCGACGAGGCGGTCGAGCTGTTCGCGCGCGCCCGCGCCGCCGCGCTGCGCGACGGCGACCGCCGCGCCGAGTTCCAGGCGCTCGAGCACCTCGCGATGGCGGAGCTGCAGCGCG
This sequence comes from Thermodesulfobacteriota bacterium, assembly GCA_040755575.1. Taxonomy (GTDB): domain Bacteria; phylum Desulfobacterota; class Binatia; order UBA12015; family UBA12015; genus DATCMB01. Next base: position 631 of record JBFMAS010000731.1, on the reverse strand, counting down.
AGCGCTGGGACGTGGCGCGCGGTCTGGCGGCGCAGCTCGCGGACATCGCGGGACGCCTGCGCGAGGGCAGCGAGGCGCCGTTCGCCCGCGCCCTGCTGGCGCTGTCGCGTCACGGCGCGGGCGAGACAGACGCCGAGGCCGCGCTCGAGCAGGCGCTCGAGGAGCTGCGGCTGGTCGACGCCAAGCACCGTCTCGTGTTCGCGCTGACCCGCCTCGCCGAGCTCGACCTGGCACGCGGCGCGACCGCGCACGCCCGCCGTCGCGCCGCCGAGGCGCTCGGCATCGCGCGGATCCTCGAGCGCCCGAGCGAGATCGTGCTGGCGCTCGCCGTCCTGCAACGTGCGGCCGCCGCGGCCGGCGAGCGCGACGAGGCGGGACGGCTCGCGCGCGAGCTGGGCGAGATCGATCCGTCCGTCGCGTCGTCCGCGGCGCGCGAGCGCATCGCCGCGCTGCGCGCGACCGCAGGCGAGCGCGTCCGCGAGCGTTGAGGAGAGAGGCATGGAGCTGGTCGTCGTCGAGCGCCTGTTCGCCGATCCCGTCACGCCCGACATGGTCAGCGGGCTGCGGGCCGAGAAGGCGTGGTGCCTGGACCTCTACCGCGCGCGCTATCGGCGCTCGTACGTCGCCCGCG
>JBFMAS010000730.1:0-4362 GCA_040755575.1 Thermodesulfobacteriota bacterium | reverse complement strand
GAGGATCGCCGGCCGCGAGCCGGGCGACCTGTCTCGCCCGGGCACGCTGCGCGAGGCGTCGCCGCAGTCCCTCGGCCAGGTGATCGCGGCGCGCCGCGCCGCGCTGCGCGGGCTCAGCGGGACGGCGAAGCTGCAGGTGTCGGTGGACGACACGCGCGGCGACGAGACGGTGCGCGAGCGGCTGCGCGCGTCTCAGGCGGTGCTGGTCGAGACGCCGTCGTCCTTCCGGCTCGAGGCGCTGTCGCCGTTCGGCGTGACGTACGCGGTCGCGAGCGACGGCAGCGAGCTCGCGATCCTCGTCCCCGGCGAGCGGACCGTGTATCGCGGCCCGGCGACGGCGCCGGCGATCGGCATGGCGACCGGGGTCGCGGCGAGCGCCGCCGAGGCGACCGAGGTGCTGCTCGGCTTGCCGCCGGTGCCGCCGCTCACGCTCGGCGGCGCATGGGTGTCGAGCGGCCGCCAGGCGGGGCTCGCGACCGGCGCCCTTCCGGGCGAGATCGAGCCGACGGTCCTGCTGCACGCGTTCAGCGCGGAGGCGCCCGGCGACACCTTCGTGGTCGGCTTCGCGCGCCTGCCGGAGGGCGACGAGCCGCCGGTCGTCGCGGTGCTGTTCGAGCGCATCTCGGCCGGCGGCGAGAAGGTCCTCGAGGCGCGCTTCGGGAACTTCCGCATGGTCGACGGCGTGCCGCTCGCGACCTCGATCACCGTGCGCACGCCGCACGCCGAAGCGATCCTGCAGTACGGCGACGTCACGCTGAACCCCCCGGTCGAGCGCGAGCGCTTCTCGCTCGCGACGCCCGCCGGCATGCGCGAGGCCCCGCTCGTCCCGCCCGCGTAACGGCACGCGCGGAGCCGGCCACCAGCGAATGACCCGCGCACGCCGCTGCGTCCTGCTGCTCGCCGTCGCGCTCGTCGCGGCGGCGTGCGAGCGCGCCGAGCGCCGGCTGTCCCGCGCGCGCACCGACGCGAGCCGGCTCGTCAACGCGATCCTCAGCGACCCGAAGACGTTCAACTCGATCCTGGTCACCGACGCGACGTCGTCCGACGTCCTGCGGCCGGTGTTCCAGGGGCTCGTCGAGATCGACTACGAGACGACGCTGCCGCGGCCGTCGCTCGCCGAGCGCTGGGAGTGGAGCGAGGGCGGCAAGGTGTGCACCTTCCACCTGCGGCGCGGCGTCCGCTGGCACGACGGCGAGCCGTTCACCGCGGACGACGTCGCCTTCACCTTCGCCGCGATCTTCGACCCGAAGGTGCCGAACAGCGCGCGCTTCACGCTGACCGTCGAGGGCGAGCCGATCCGCACGGAGGTGGTCGACGCGCACACCGTGCGCTTCCTGCTGCCGCAGCCGTTCGCGCCGTTCCTGTCGGCGATCGCCCTGCCGATCCTGCCGGAGCACCTGCTCGGCAAGGCGCTCGCGGAGGGGCGCTTCGCGCAGACCTGGGGCATCGACACGCCGCCCGAGCGCATCGTCGGCACGGGAGCGTACGAGCTGCGGCGCTACGAGGCCGCGCAGTACCTCGAGTACGTCCGCAACGAGGACTACTGGGAGCGCGACGAGAGCGGCGAGCGCCTGCCCTACCTCGACCGCCGCGTGACGCTCATCGTGCCCGAGCAGAACGCGCTGAGCCTGCGCTTCCTCGACGGCCAGACGCACTACTACTCGCCCCGCCCGGAGGAGATCGCCGACCTGCAGGACCGCTCGCAGGAGCTCGGCATCCGCGTCGACGAGGTCGGCATCGACTCGGGCACGCTGTTCGTCTCCTTCAACCGCAACCCGCGCCACTACCGCGACGGCGACCCGCGCCTCGCCTGGTTCACCGACCGGCGCTTCCTGCTCGCGCTCGCGCACGCCGTCGACAAGCAGGGGATGATCGACACCATCTACTACGGCTTCGGCGAGCCGGCGGTGGCGTACGTCTCACCCGCGAACCCCGTGTTCCACAACCCGAACCTGCGCGACTACACGTACGACCTCGAGCTCGCGGCGCGCATGCTCGACGAGGCGGGCTACCGCGACCGCGACGGCGACGGCCTGCGCGAGGACGAGCACGGCAACCGCATCGAGTTCGGGCTCGTCACCAACGCCGGCAACCTGCTGCGCGAGCGCATGTGCTCGATCCTGCAGGACGACTGGACGCGCCTCGGCCTCAAGGTCAACTACCGGCCGCAGACCTTCCAGTCGCTGGTCGAGCGCCTGAGCTCGAGCTTCGACTGGGACGCCGTCCTGATGGGCTTCACCGGCAGCACCGACCCGAACAACGGCTCGAACCTGCTGCGCTCGAGCGGCAACCTGCACCTGTGGAACCCCGGCCAGAAGACGCCGGCCACCGAGTGGGAGGCGGAGATCGACCGCCTGCTCGACGTCGGAGCGGCGGAGCTCGACCTCGAGCAGCGCCGCCGGGCCTACTTCCGCATCCAGGAGATCCTGCACCACGAGCTGCCGATGCTGCCGACGGTGCGCCAGAAGGTCGCCGTCGCGTACAGCTCCGACCTGCGCGGCTTCAGGCCGACGGTGTGGGGGCTCTACGAGCCGGACCGCATCCGCATCGGCTCGGCGGTGACGGCCGACGCGTCGGCGATCCGCGTCGCGCCCTGAGGTCGGGCCGCATTCGCGGGTGCGGACGCGTCACGCCCGCGTCACGTGCACGCGCCGCACCGGGCCTCCATGCCTTCGCAGCCGCGCCGCGGGATGCTACCGGAAGCGCACATGCCCCGAGTGCGATTGCTGCAGACCTCGGACGTCCACCTGCGCCCGGACCGTCCCGAGCGCCGGCGTGCGCTCGAGAAGGCCTTCGCCGAGGCCGTCAAGCGCGCGGCGGACGGCGTGGTCGTGGCGGGTGACCTGTTCGACCGCAACGCCGACGTCGTCGCCGAGCGCGCCGCCGTGCGGAAGATGGTGCAGGAGATCGCGCCCCGGCCGGTGATCTTCGTGCCCGGCAACCACGACCCGGACGCGTACGGCTCGAGCGCGGACTTCGGCGCCAACGCCGTCGTTCTCGCGAAGCCGCCGTACACGCGCGCCCGGGCGTGCGGCCTCGAGATCGTCGGCGTTCCCTACCAGCACGGCCGCACGGTCGCGGAATGCTTGACGGGCATCGCGACCGATCCGCGCCATACCGTCGTGGTCGCGCACGCGACGCTGGTCGACGGCGTCGCGGACGCCTTCGCCGGCGAAGGCGAGGACGGCGCCTTCATGCCGGTGTTCGCGCCCGACGTGACGCGCCGCTGCTGCTACGCGGCCCTCGGCCACCTGCACGGCGGACGAAACCTCGCGCAGCGCGAGGGCGAGCGGCTGATCGCGTACGCCGGCTCGCCGGTCACGACGAGCTCGCGCGAGCTCGGACCGCGCGGCGTCCTGGTCGTCGACCTGGAGCCGGGGGTCGGCGTCCTCTCGCACGAGCACGTGCCGCTCGCGACGCCGTACCACGAGCGCGTCGAGGTGCCCTGCATCCCGGGCGCGGAGCGCGAGGCGCTCGAGCAGCTCGCCAAGCGCTCGTCCGCGCTGAAGGCGCCCTACGTCCGGGTGCTCGCACGCCTGTCGGGCGTCTCCATCGAGCCGGAGAGCGCGCTGCGCGACGCGGCAAGCCGCGCGCTGGGGCTCGCCTGGGGCGCGCCCGTGCCCGGCACGCCGCGGCCAGCCGGCGGCTCGGACGACGATGCCGCGTCCTTCCCGATCCTCGAGCTCGCGGTGACGAGCTTCCCGCAGCTCGCGCAGACCGCCGTCGTGTCGGAGTTCGTCAGCCGGCTCGTCGGCCGCGCGCGCTCGCGCGGCGACGACGCTGCGACCGTCGAGCGCGCGCTGCGGATCGGCCTCGCCGCGTTCCAGGAGTCGCTGCCATGAGCATCCGCATCGAGAGGCTCGCGATCCGGGACTTCGGCCCGCTGCGCGACCTGCTGCTCGAGCCGGGGGACGTGACGGTGGTCTACGGCCCGAACGAGGCGGGCAAGACGTCGTGCATCGACGCGCTCGTGCGCGCGCTGCGCGACCGCGTGCGCTCCGGCAACTCGAAGCTGCTCGAGGGATTCCGTGAAGGCCCGGGCTTCACCGGCGACATCAAGCTGCAGCTCGTGCCCGAGGAGGGCGGCCCGCTCGTCGCCCTGCTGCGCGAGCATCCCTCGCTCGCGCGGCTCTTCATCGTCCGCGACGCGGACGCCTCGCTCGAGACCGGACGCAACTGGCTGAACGCCATCCGCGGTCGGCTCGTCGGCATCGACCTGACCAAGGTCGGCGAGCGTGCGCGCGCCGCCGGCGAACTCGCTCCGAGCAACGACCTGCGGGACGCGAAGCAGGACGAGCGCCAGCGTCTCGCCGAGCGCCTCGCGCGGGTCGAGGCGTTCCTCTCGGACCTGCCCGCCGTCGC
>JBFMAS010000729.1:0-13721 GCA_040755575.1 Thermodesulfobacteriota bacterium | reverse complement strand
GACGCCGCGCAGCGGCGTCACGTCGGCGTAGTCGCGCCCGATCGCGACGCGCACGTGGTGGTCGGTCGTGCGGCCGCGCAGCGTCGGGTCGAACCCCGTCCAGCCCGCCCCCGGCAGCAGCACCTCGATCCAGGCGTGGCTCGCCTGCTCGACGGTGGTCGACTCCCCGACCTGGCGGGGCGCGAGGTAGCCCGACACGTAGCGCGCCGGCACGCCCGCGAGGCGCAGGAGCCCGATCGTCAAGTGCGCGAAGTCCTGGCAGACGCCGCCGCCGGCGGTGAGGATGTCGTCGACGCTCGAGTGCGCGTGCGTCCTGTTCTTCTCGTACTCGAACTGGTCGCGCACGTAGCGGACGACGCGCAGCGTGTACTCGAGCACCGTCTCGGTCGGCGCAGGGCGCGCCGACCAGAAGAACTTCCGCAGGCGCTCGCTGAACGGCACGTACTGGCTCGGGTTCAGGAACTCGAAGTGCTCCGCGAAGCGCGCCGCGTCCTCGGCCAGGAACTCCGCGAACGGCACGCGCAGCGGCGAGCCGACGCGCGGCGGCACGCGCTCCACCACCGACACGCCGACGATCGACAGCTCGTCGTGCGGCGGGTGCACGGAGATGGCGTGCACCTTGTTCTTGAACGAGTCCTCGTACGCCAGGACCGCCGCCTTCGGCGTGACCTCGAGCTCGAACGAGAGGCAGCGCTGCCCGGCGCTGTCGCGCGGCGCCACGCGCACCTCGTTGTGCGACTCGTACGCCGGCTCGTCGTAGCGGAAGTGGGTCGCATGGCGGATGCGGAAGATCATGGCTCACTCGAAGCGCAGGTACTGGTCGAACACCGCGCTGCTGATGCGCTGGCACTCCTCCTGCACGCCGAGCAGGAAGTCGTGCAGGCCGCTCGCGATCACGTCGCCCGCGCTGCGCGACGCGAGCAGGCCCGCGAGCGCGTCCGATGCGAGGGGCACGGGCGTGGCCGCGGGATCGGGCGCCGACTGCGCGATGCGGCGGAGCGCGGCTTCCAGGCAGTCGACGCAGAAGCGCGCCGAGCGCGGGAACGTGCCGTCGAACAGCAGCAGCTCGACGACGTGGTCCGTACGGATCATGTTGCCGTACGTGAGCCGGTACGCCTCGAGCGCCGACGCGCTGCGGAGCACGGACGCCCACTGCAACAGGTCGAGCGGACCGCCGACGTCCTCCACGCGCGGCAGCAGATAGTGGTACTTGATGTCGAGGAGCCGCGTCACGTTCTCCGCACGCTCGAGCACCTGTCCGAGCACCAGGAAGTCGAAGCCGAGCCCGCGCGGCAGCGTTCCGTTGATGACGCCGGCGACGCGGTAGAAGCGCTCCTGCAGCGAAGAGAAGAACTCGAACACGTCGCCCGACTCCATGCGCGCCGGCGACCAGGTGCGCGCGTCGAGGTGCAGCGTGTTGAGCTCGAGCCAGAGCTCCGACGAGATCCGGTGGCGCAGCGACCGCGCGTTGGCGCGCGCCGCGTGGATGCAGCTCCGGATGGACGACGGATTGCGCTCGTCGAGCACGAAGAAGTTCAGCACCGACGACTCGTCAAGCCTCGCGTAGTGCTGCTCGAACAGCTCCCGGTCGCCCGAGATCGCGAGCAGCGACGACCACGCGTTGCCCGCGGGTGCGGGCCCCTCGATCAGGAGGTGGTGATTGACGCTGACGAGACGCGCGCGCCACTCCGCACGCTCGATGTAGCGCGCCGCCCAGAACAGGCTGTCGGCGATGCGGCGCAGCACGCTAGCGCTCCAGCACCCAGGTGTCCTTGCTGCCGCCGCCCTGCGACGAGTTCACGACCAGCGACCCCTCGCGGAGCGCGACGCGCGTCAGGCCGCCGGACAGCACGCGCGGGCGCTTGCCCAGCAGCACGAACGGCCGCAGGTCGACGTGGCGCGGTCCGAGCGGCCCGGCGCCGTTGGCCGCGTCGCCGAGCAGCGTCGGATGGACCGAGAGCTGCACGACGGGCTGCGCGATGAAGCCGCTCGGCTCGCGCTCGATGCGCTCGCGCGCCTCGATCAGCTCCCGGTACGTCGCCTTCGGCCCGATGATGACGCCGTAGCCGCCCGACGCACCGGTCGGCTTGATCACGAAGCGGTCGAGGTCGCGCAGCACCATGCGGCGCACGTCGGGATCGGTGAGCACGTGCGTCTCGACGATCGGCAGCAAGGGCTCCTCGCCGAGGTAGTAGCGGACGATCGCGGGCGTGTAGGCGAAGATCGCCTTGTCGTCGGCGATCCCGGTGCCGACGCCGTTCGCGATCGCGACGTTGCCCGCGCGGACGGCCGCCATGAGGCCGGCCACGCCGAGCACCGAGTCCGGCCGGAACACGACCGGGTCGAGGAAGTCGTCGTCGATACGCCGGTACAGCACGTCGATCTGCTTGAGCCCGTGCACCGTCTTCATGAACAGCTTGTGATCGACGCACACGAGGTCGTGCCCCTCGACGAGCTCGATGCCCATCTGGTGCGACAGGAAGACGTGCTCGAAGAACGCCGAGTTGTGCAGTCCGGGCGTGAGGAGGGCGACCTGCGGCCGGGACTGCCCGCGGGGCGCGAGCTCGCACAGGCTCTCGAGCAGGTCGCCCGGGTAGCCCTCGACGCTGCGCACGCCGCTCGCGCGCACCAGCTCCGGCATGAGGCGCGTCGTGACGACGCGGTTCTGGATGACGTACGACACCCCCGACGGGGTCCGTACGTTGTCCTCGAGGACGTAGAAGCGGCCGTCGGCGCCGCGCACGAGGTCGATGCCGGCGACGGTGACGAAGATGCCGTGCGGCGGCCGCACGCCGACTCCGGCACGCCGGTACTGCGAGCAGCCGAGCACCAGGTCGCGCGGCACGATGCCGTCCTTCAGGGCCTCGCCCGCGCCGTAGACGTCGGCGATGAAGGCGTTCAGCGCCCGCACGCGCTGCACGAGGCCCGCTTCGAGCTGCGCCCAGGTCGCCGCGTCGATCACGCGCGGGATCGGGTCGAACGGGAAGATCTTCTCCGACCCTTCGTCGAGGCCGTAGACGTTGAACGTCACGCCCATGCGCAGGAACATGCCGTCGGCGCGTGCGCGCAGCTCGGCGAGGCGCTGCCGGTCGCGACCGAGCAGGTCCTCGACGACCCGCACGCAACCCGGCCGCGGCTTGCGCTCGGCGTCGAACATCTCGTCGAACAGCCCGGCAGCGACGCGGTATGCGTCCGAAACGGGCACGGGCTTGCTCACGGCCTGGGCATTCATCGGGGGCCTGCTTCGTCGGGCGGCGTGCACGCCCGCGGTTTTGCAGAGCGCGTGCACGCGGCCGACTCGGCGGAGCAAGCCACATGCCCCGGGGCGTGAGCGGGGATGCGGCGCGCGTGCCGTCGCTCAGCGCGCGCGGACGAACGCGCCCGCGATCCGTCCCGGCAGGAGCTGGCGCAGGCGGTCCGCGAGCCAGGCCACGGAGCCGGCGGCGACGCTCCGGTCGACGTCGCGGGTACGAGCCCGCGGGCGGCCGCGGGCGGCCGCCGGGCCGGGCAGCTCGATCTCGAACAGCAGCAAGCCGTCCTCGACGTGGCACGCGGCGTTCGGGTCGAGCTTGTAGACGAGCGCCTTCATCGGCTCGTTGTCCGGCTGCACCCAGGCGGTGAAGCGCTCGATGCCCTGCTCGCGCGCGGCGGCGGCGAGCTCGCGCAGCAGCACGGTGCCGAGGCCGCACCCCTGCAGGTCGTCGACGATCGCGATCGCCATCTCGGCGACCGTCGGATCGGCCTGGTCGCGCGTGAAGCGCGCGATCCCGACGCCGGCTCCCGGCAGGAAGCCGAGCCGCAGAAGCTCGGCGCCGAGCGCCACGCGATCGTGCCCGTCGACGTCGAACAGCCGCTCGAGCATGCCGTCGGTGAGCTTGGGCGTCGCGGTGAAGAACCGCCGGTAGCGCGATTCGCGCGAGAAGCGCTCGAATCCCGCTAGGAGCTTGCCGCGGTCCGACCGCTGCACCGGGCGGATCCGCACCAGGGCCCCGCCACGCAACCGTTGGGTGTGAAACTCCGTGCTGTCCATGAGTACCTTCCAGGGACAGCATAACGCAGTGCGTTATGGAGGCAAGGCCGCGCGGAACCCGGGGTCAGCTCGGGACGACCGGGGTCAGGTGGTTGTCCCAGCGCGTCCGGTCGGCACGGCGCGGGGGCGCAAGGGGCCGCAGCGTCGCGGCGTCGATCCGGTGCAGCTCGCCGAGACCGGTCGACACGACGAAGGCGCCGCCGTCGCGCGTCACCGCGACGCCGCCCGCGTCCCGGATCTCGACCTCCCGGACGAGCGCACCGCTCGCGACGTCGAACAGCGCCACGACGTCGCCGCGCGGACAGGTGACGGCCGCGACGCCGCCCGGGGCGATCGCGACGCTGGCCGCGTAGCGGCGCATCCGCACACGGCTCTCGCGCGGCGCCTGGACCAGCCGCAGGCGCTCCTCGCCGCGATGGAACGCGGCGACCGGGTACGGGTTCGCCTCGGGCCCGGCGTACTGCAGGGCGACGCCGACCGTGCCGTCGCTGCCGAGCGCGAGGTGGCGGATGCTCGCCTGGTGGTCATCCGGCCGCAGCTGCGCGAGCCGGCGGCCGTCGCGCACGTCGAGGTAGACCAGCGACGGGTCCATCGCGGCGAGGTTCACGTCGCGCCGCTGCCCGCGGCCGTCGACGACGTCGGTGACGATGCCGCCGTTCGCCACCACCAGCGTACGTCCGTCGGGGAGGAGCAGCAGCTCGTGCGGTCCCACGCCGTGCGTCGGCAGCTCGGCGAGGACCCGCAGATCGCTCGCATCCCGCACCGCCACCAGACCCGCGTCGCGGCTCCGGTCGTTCTCGGTCGTGTAGAGGACGCTGCCGTCGGGGGCGAAGACGGCGTGGCCGAAGAAGTGACGCTCGGGACCGCTGCGGACGACGCCGCGGATCGCGCCCGCCGCGAGGTCGACGTCGTACGCGATCGTGCCCGAACGCCGCGCGATCACGACCGCTCGCTCGGGCCGCCGCGGGTCCACGACGCAGCCGTGACAGCGCTGCTCGACCTCGAGCGAGAACAGCTTCCTGCCGCGCACGTCGGTCGCCGAGATGAAGTGGCGGCCGTCGAGGTCGTCGCTGGCGCTCAGGAAGATCCCGTCCGCGCCCCCGAGCCAGCGCGTCGTCGCGCGCAGGGCCGGCAGGGCGGCGAGCGCACCCGCTCCACCGGCCGCGAGGAAGGCACGCCGCGTCCACGTCTTCGGGCTGGCGGTCGTCATGGCGTCAATCTCCGTCGTTCTCGTTGAAGCCGACGGTCACCTGCATGACCTGCGGGAGCTGGTTCTTCAGCAGGCGGGTGAGCGTCGTCGCGTGATCGAACAGCTCGACGACGCGCGGGCGCAGCATCTCGTCCTGCACCGCGCCGGCGAGCGGCGCCGGGATCGCGTCCGCGAGCTCGACGACCGTCTCCATCTCGTCGAGAATCTCGCGGTTCAGGCGCAGGCTCTCGAGCGCGCGCAGGTAGTCGTCGAAGCCGAAGAACCCGCCGTCGCCGCTGTAGACGGCCTCGAGCCCGCGCACGGCGTGCACGACGTTCGCGAGCGAGTTGCCGCTGGCGAACGACTCGGCGCGAAACGGCTTCGCTTCCGTGACCGCGTCGCCGCCGAGCGGATCGCCGATGCGGTTGTTCTTCGTCACCTCGACGACCGTCACCAGGCTGTTCACCACCTCCTCGACGGCCGCGTCACGGTCCGGGAAGGCGTCGCTGCCGCGCCCCGCCCGCGCCAGCTGATCGACCCAGCCGCCCTCGCTGCGCCGCCACTCGCTCTCGACCGCGGCGCCGATGCGCTGCAGGTTGCCGGCGATGGCGGTCGCGTAGGCGCAGCGGCGTGGGGCGCGCGCCTCGGTGGTGAACGCGGCGAGGACGTCGGCGTCGGGCTCGAAGAGGAGCTGCTCGAGCGCCGGCAGCCCCTGCCCCGCCACGCTCTGCGACGCCAGCGTCGCGGCGTCGAGCGCGTCGTCGCGCGCCAGGATCTGCTGCACCGAGCGGCGCACGTTGTTGTTGCCGTCGGGCCAGAACTCGATGCGCAGGCGCCGGTTGTCGTCGCGGATCGGGCCGAACTGGATGATCGACGCCTCGAGCCAGGCGCCGATCGCCGCGCGCCACGCGGCGCGGGCGGCGCCGAGCCCTGCGGACGACGGCGCGGCACAGAAGCCCGACGTCGCCTCCTCGAGCGCGGTGAACGCGCGGCTCATCGCCGCGTAGCGCGGCACGACCACGCGGTTGCCGAGCTCCTCGAGCAGCAGCGTGATGCGCTCGGGCCGCGAGCCGGGGATGTCGTCGAGCCCTCCCCCGCCGGAGCTGCCGCCGCTGCCGCCGGTGCTGCCGCTGCCGCCCCCGCCGCACGTCGCGAGCACGAGAGCGAGCGGCAGCGCCACGGCCGCGCTCGCGACGGGCGAGCGCGACGCGCGCCGTAGCCCATCGCGTACGGAGGCCACCTGCTTCGAGACCGTCACTTCCCTTCCTCCCGATCGCTCAGAGCGAGGCCAGGAACGCGAGCAGCGCCGCGCGCTCGTCGCGCGTCAAGCGCGCGAAGCCGCCGCGGGCGGATGCGGCCTCGCCGTCGTGCCAGAGGATCGCCTCGCTGATCGTTCGCGCGCGCCCGTCGTGCAGCAGGCTCGTACGCTCTCCGTCGCGCACCGCGGTGCCGAGGCCCCAGAGCGGCGCCGTCCGCCACTCGGCGCCCCCCGCCGCGCCCTCCCCGACCTCGTCCGCGAGCCCGAGTCCGAGGTCGTGCAGCAGGAGGTCGGTGTACGGATGGATCGTCTGCCCGGCCGCTTCCGCGACCGGGCTCTCGCCGGTGACGAACGTCGGCACGTGGCACGCGGCGCAGCCGAGGCGGTGGAACGTCGCGTGCCCGCGCACGACGTCTCTCGCGTCCGCACGCGGCCGCGCCTCGACCGCGAGCGTCACCGTGAAGCGCACCAGCGCGTCGAGCAGCAGAGGCGCGATCTCGTGCCCCTCCGGCGGATCGCCGCCGCCGGCGGCGTGCCGGCACGCCTGCTGCGCGTCGCTGCACGGCTGCGCGGGAAAGAGCGCGCTCGTGATGCCGATGTCGTTGCGCAGCGCCGACGCGACCTGGTGGCGAGCCGTCGGCTGCGCCGCCTTCCAGCCGAAGCGGCCGAGGACCGGCTCCCGCGACGCCGCGTCCTCGACGTACGCGGCTCGTCCAGACACACCGTCGCGATCCGCGTCGTCCGGGTCGGCGCGCGCGACGATCGACCGCGCGGGGATCGCCTCGAGCAGGCCGACGCCGCGCAGCGACGGCGCGAGGCGCGCGGAGGAACGCGTGTCCTCGTGCAGCGGTCCGTACGCGAGGTCGGCGGCTGCAAACGCCGGCCTGCGCAGCTCGAACCGGGTGCCGTCGGCGAACGTGCCCGCTACCGTGGTCCAGCGCAGCGCGACCTCCCCTTCGCGCGCCGCAGCGGCGCTCGCCTGCGGCGCAATCGCGCGAGTCTGGAGCTGCTCGCCGTAGAGCGGATCGGGAAGCGGCGCCGGCTGTCCCGGCACGTGGCGCCACAGGCGCAGCAGGAGCGCGGTCGACGGGGCGCCGTCCGGCTCGAGCGCGCCGCGGCCGCCGCCCGGGTGGCAGCTCACGCACGCGTGCGCGTTGAACAGCGGTCCGAGGCCGTCGCGCGCGGTCGTCGACGCGGGCGCCGCGACCCACGGGTCGCGGAAGAAGGCGCGGCCAACGCCGAGGTCGAAGCGGTCGCGCAGCGACAGGTTGGCGAACGCGGACGCGAGACCCGCGCGCCGTCCTACGGCGAGGGTCGTCGCGCCGCCCGGCCGCGCCTCGGACGCGGTCGGCTCGGGCACGGCGATCGCCTCGCCGTCCGTCGGCGCCGCCTCGGGCGGGCGCGCGCGCGCGACGAGCCCGACGAGCGCCAGCGCGCCGAGGCACGCGACCGCGGCGCACGAGCCGGGTCGCACGAGCGGTCGACGATCACGCTGCAGGCGACGCATGCCGTCCTACATCGAGTCGAGGAACGCGAGCAGCGCGGCGCGGTCCTCGCGCGACAGCGCCATGAAGCGCTCGCGCGCGCCGCGCGCCTCGCCGTCGTGCCAGAGGATCGCCTCCTCCACCGAGCGCGCGCGTCCGTCGTGCAGGTAGCCGGCGCGCGGGTTGACGAGGCGCACCAGGCCGAGACCCCAGAGCGGCGGCGTGCGCCACTCGGTACCGCTCGCCTCGCCGTCGGGGAAGCCGTCGGCGAGGCCCTCGCAGCGGCGCACATGGAGGCACTCCGCGCCGCCTTCGCACGGGGCGCCCTCCGCGGTCTCGCGCGCCGTCGCGCCACAGCCGCCGCCCATGTCGTGCAGCAGGAGGTCGGTGTACGGCCAGATCTGCTGGCCGGAGAGCGCCGCGAGCGGGGTCGCGGGCTGCACCAGCTCGAACAGGTTGACGTCGCCGAGCAGGCTGCCGGCCGCGGTCCCGGTGCGGTGCGACGGCACGTGACAGCCGCTGCAGCCGGCCTCGTGGAAGGCGTCGCGGCCCCGGCCGACGGGCGGCTCCCACGTGCCCGCGCTCGCGTCCCAGCCGCGGCGCTCGGGTACGGCGAGGTGGCGCGCGTAGAACTCGACCAGCGCGAGCTGGACGTCGGCGATCTCGGGCCCCTCCGCCGGGTCCGTCGCGCGCGCGAGGCACGCGGCCTGCGCGTCGGTGCACGGCCCCGCGCGGAAGACCGACGTCGTGACGCCGATGTCGCCGAGGTAGGCCGCGGCCGCCTGCTGCAGGATCGACGGTTGCGACGCCTTGACGCCGAAGCGTCCGAGCACGATCTGGTCGCGCAGGACGTCGCGTGCAAAGTTCGGCCGACCGGAGATGCCGTCGCCGTCCGCGTCGTCCGGGTCGGCGAGCGCGAGCAGGTCGCTCTCGGGGATCGCCTCGAGCAGGCCGAGGCCGATCATGCCGGGCGCTACGCGCGGCGACCACGCGATCCCGTCCGCGAGCGGCCCGTACGAAAGGTCGCGGATCTTGTACGTCGGCCGGTGCAGCACGAAGGCGTCGCCGTCGGGATACGCGCCGTGCACCTCCTCGAGCTCGATGAAGGCGTAACCCTCGCCGATCGCGCCGTCGCCGAGCGGGCTGTCGTCGCGCGGCAGGGCGCCGTCGTGGCGCGGCAGGCCGCCGGACGGTCCGCCGCGTTCGACGCCGAACGTCTGCAGCTGGTCGCCGTAGATCGGGTCGGGCGCCATGCCGGCGCCAGCGTCGACGCCGATCTTCAGCAGCATCGAGACCATCGGCTCGTCCGGGCTCGCCGGCGCGCTGCCGCGGCCGTCCTGGTTGTGGCAGCCCTGGCAGGACTGCGTGTTAAACAGCGGGCCGAGCCCGGCCGGGCTGCCGCGGAACAGCAGGTTGCCGGACTTGAAGTTCGCCTCGCCGCGGAAGTCGAGGCCGGGTGCGCCCTGCGAGAAGGCCTTGTCGTCGTCGCGCGCGACGGTCACGTCGCCACCCGGGAAGCGCTCCGCGGGGTCGACGGGAACGGGGACGGGCTCGCGGGCCGCGGGCGCGTCGGCGCAGGCCGAGGCGCCGAGAAGGGCCAGGCCGAGCAGGCATGCGGCGCCCGTGCGCCGCGCGCCCGCAACGGCCCGGTTCGGGACTACTCCGGACACTCGAACTCTTCGGTGTCCTGACAGAGGTCGCCGGTCGTCACCTCGAGCGCGACGATGACCCGCTCGAGCACCGGGATCTGGTCGATCAGCGCCTCGATCGCCGCCCGGATGTTGGGCTCGTTGATGCCCTCCTGGAGCTGGTTGTCGAACGGCACGCCGTCCCTGGCGCGGGCGTCGATCACGCCGATCCGCCGCATCGTCGTGTCGATCGCGGCCGTCATCTCGTCGGCGAGCGCGGCGTCGCCCTGGGCGCGCAGGAGCGCCTCGGGGCCGGGGCCGCGCACGACGCTGCCGTCGGTGCGCACGTAGCGCCCGAGCCACGAGTTCTGGATGCCGAGCGCGTTCAGGAAGACGTCGCGGTGGGTGTTGTCGCTGAAGCAGGAGTGCTCGTCCTCCTGCGAGTTCGCGACCAGCGCGATGTTCATGCGCTCGCCTGCGAGCTCGCCGAAGCCGAGCCGGCCCATGCCCTCGAGGATCTTCGCGAGCGACACCTTGCCGCCCGTCGTGAAGGACGCGTAGTAGACGCCGCCGTCGGGGTTCCACGCCGCGACGACGCGCTCGAGGTCCTGGACCAGCAGGTCTCCGGCGGCGAGCAGGTACTGGCCGCGGCGCGCGCAGCTGCCGTTCGTGCAGCCGGAGCCGTCGGGCAGGTAGTCGGTGTGCGAGCGCCGGCCCGGCGTCGCGTCGCGGCCGCCGAAGCCGGGCGTGCCGTCCTCGTTGAGGTCCTGGCCCCAGAGCAGGAACTCGATCGCGTGGTAGCCGGTCCCGACGTTGCGCTCGTCTCCGCCGAGCTCGTTGAGACCCTTCAGCACCTCCGGGGTGAGCTGCGGGAAGCCGGCGGCGTCGGCGATGACGTTGCCGTTCACGCCCGGCACGCCACCGCCGCTCTCGGGACCGGCGTCGCCGTCGACCTCGGGTGCGACGTAGTCGATCAACGCCTCGCCGAGCGGCCACGCATTGATGCGTCCCTCCGGGCCCTCGCCGTCCTCGCCGATCGTGCCGTCGTCGCGCAGGGCGTCGATCGGGCCGGTCTGGAAGCGGTAGACCTCGGTCTGGCCGTAGGGCTCGCGCGCGGCGAGCCACGCCTGCTTGGCCGCCTCGTGCGTGGCGGGCGACGGGTTGGCGACGAGGTCCGCGAGACGGTCGCGCAGCGTGCGCGCGGCCGCGAGCGAGTCGGAGTACGCCGCGAAGGCGATTTCGGCGTTGGTGCGCACGACGCTCTCGACCGTCGCCTCCTCGACCGGCGACTCGAAGATGTTGCCGAACACCGGGCCCAGGCCGAGCGGGAACGCGTCGCCCGCCGGCAGCGACAGCGTGGTGATCGTCCAGCGCTGTGCGCCGAGGTCCTTCGAGATCAGGATCTCGTCGCCGGTCGGCGTCAATTGCAGGCCGGACGCGCGGCCCTCGCCCGGCGCGAAGAACGACGCCACCACCTCCGGGCTGCCGGCGATCGGCTGCCAGTCGTCGGCACCGCAGCCGCCCGACCGGCACGGCGCGGCGATGAAGCAGCTGCCGAACACCGCGACGCCCGCGCCTTCGCTCGCGTCGGCGCAGTACAGGAACTGCACGCTGCTGCCGCCGGCGACGTCGAACACGTTGCCCGTGACGGCGCCGTTCGCCTGGTTCTGCACGATCGCCCAGCGCTGGCCGCCGACGTCCTTGTTGACCAGCGTGTACGTCGCGCCGGCGATCGCGACCGGCGTCACCTGGATCGCCGACTCGCGCGTGCCGCCGGGCTGGAAGAAGCTCTCGGGCAAGCTCGGCTGGCCGGCAATCGGCTGCCAGCCGCCGCACGGCGAAGCGGTGCACGGCGCCGCGATCGCGCAGTCGTACTGCAAGGCGTCCGGCGACGTCGGCATACAGTGGATGAACTGCACGTCACCTTGCGCGCGGGCGCGGCTCGCGATCACGAGCAGCAGCATACAGGTGGGGAAAAGGGCTCCTCTCAGAAGGCTTCGCACGCCGGTCCTCCTCTGTGGGCATCGAGATGAAAACGAGTATCAATTTCATCTAGATCTGGGCAAGGGCTTTGGCGGGATAGTTGTCGATCTTTCGAAAAAGACGAGGCTATTGTGTGAAAATGAAAGTCGTTCTCATCCAGCCACGGCACTTGCTGAGCCGTCGCTAGCGGATCGGCACGACGCTCCGCGTGTGGGGCCAGTGGGAGGACGAGATCTTTGGACGAGGTGCTCGAGGGCGTCGCCATCGCCGCCGAGACGCGCCAGTTCTCGACGCGCGCGACGTTCCTCGGCGGCGTGACGTACCGGTTCTGATCTCGCTCAGCGCGGCGTGCCCTCGATCACGCACACGTTGGCCGGCGTCGGCACGATGCGCTCGAGCGCGAAGCCCGCGGCGTCGTAGAGCGCGCGGAACTCCTCCTCCGAGCGCTGCCGGCCGCCGGTGTTGACCAGCATGTTGACGTCGTTCGCGGCCGCGCCGCGGCTCGCCCATGAGCGGTCGACGCGCGGCGGGTAGACGCCCTCGACGATCAGCAGCCGGCGTCGTCGCGCATCGCGCTTCGACAGTTGCGCAGGATGGCGACGGCGCGCTCGTCGTCCCAGTCGTGGATGACGTGCTTCAGCACGTAGGCGTCGCCGCCCTCGGGGACCGCGGCGAAGAAGTCCCCGGCAGCCGCCGTGCAGCGATCGGCGAGGCCCGCCGCCGCGATCTGCCCGCGCGCGCGCTCGACCGCGTGCTGCTGGTCGAACACCACGCCGCGCAGGTGCGGATGCGCGGACAGGATGCCGATCAGCAGCGCGCCGTTGCCGCCGCCGACGTCGACCAGCGTGCCGAGCTGGGAGAAATCATAGGTCGCGGCGACCGCCATCGCAGCGAAGCGCGTGCCGTCCGCCATCGCGGCGTCGAACACGGCCGTCGCCTCGGGGTCCTTCGCCATGTCGGCGAACGGGTCGTCGACGCCGCGCTTGCGGAACGCCGGCTCGCCCGTCCGGACGCAGTACTCGAGCTCGCCCCACGACTCCTGGATGCGCGGCCCGGTGAACAGCAGCACGATGCTGCGCGCGCTGCCCGGGACGTCGGAGCGCAGGCACTGCGACAGATCCGTCAAGGCGAAGGCGCCGTCCTCGCGCTCATCGAACAGACCGGTGCTCACGAGCAGGCGCAGGACGCGGCGCAGCGCGCCAGCCTGCGTGCCGGTCGCGGCGGCGAGCTCCGTGGCGGATCGCGGACCGTCCTTCAGCAGGTCGGCGATGCCGAGCTTGGCGGCGACGTACAGCGCTCGCGGCACATAGTGGCCGACCGACATCTGGTAGAGGATCGCCTGCGGCGGGAACGCTTGCTGCTCCACGACCGGACCTCCTTCGCCGCGCGTCAGCGCAGCGCTTCGAGCCCTCCGAAGAACGTGTCGTAGCTCGCCTGGTGGCGGAAGCGTACCACGAACCTGTCCTCGACGGCCTTGCCGTGGAAAGAGCGCGTTGTGCCACGACACGCTCTCGTACACCGCCCGGACTCGTGCAGCTCGGCGCGGCTGTCGAGCTGCTGGCAGCGCAGCCGGCCCATCTCCGAGCCGTGGTCCATGGTGCGCGCGTCGAGGACGTGCACGCCGAGACGCGCGGCGCGGACGCCCTGCCACGGACCGTTGACCCTCCGCGCGGCGGAGAAAGGTGCCTCGGGCTCACCGTGCGCGACCAAGCAGCATGAGCGCCGGCTGCAGCGACGCCAGCACCTCGTCGCTGACCTGCACACAGCCTGGAAAGGATTCGTTGCCGGCGCTCTCGGCGGCGAGGTTCTGGAAAATTGTTTTGTCAAGGAGGTCGCCGAGCCAGGTGCGCTTCGTGATGACGAGGAAGCTGCCGGGCGCGCCGAAGAAGGGCAGGGTGGCGACCGGCATCGCGAGTGCGACGCCCGCGATCCCAGCCTCCGCCCAGTCCACGGCGCGGTCCATCTCGGCCGCCGCCCCGGCGCGGCGGCCGAGCTCGCGCAGGCCGTCGAACGTGCTGCCGATGGAGCCCGTGTCGATCAGCAGAAGCTCGGTGCCGCCGCGGGTGAGGTGGTCGGCGAACGTCGCGTGCACCGCACGACCGGCGACCGCCTGGTGTTCTTCACCGAGGCGCTGGGCACGTTCGCGACC
>JBFMAS010000728.1:0-8896 GCA_040755575.1 Thermodesulfobacteriota bacterium | reverse complement strand
TGCCGAGCGTCGCGACCAGCAGCAGCGCCGCGGCACGCGGCGTCGACGGCGCGGCGAGGAACGCCGTCGCGACGAGCAGCAGCAGCGCGGTCCACGGCGGCAGCGCCGCGGGCGCCCAGGCGATGCGCGCGTCGATCACCGCGATCGGGCTCGCCGCGAGCCAGGCGGCCGCGACGAGCGCCGCGACCGGTCCCGCGAGCGTGCGCGCGAGCCACCAGGTCGCGAGCACCGCGCCGGTGCCGAGCAACGCCGCGAAGGCATAGGCCGCGAGCGGGGCCGTCGAGACCAGCGCCGGCGCCGCCCAGAACCAGTAGTAGAGCGCGCCCAGGTGGAAGCGGCCGCGCATCAACGGTCCGACCGACGGCAACGGGCCGCCGCTCGCGATGCGCTCGGCCCAGGCGAGGTCGCGCGCCTGGTCGACCCCGAACCAGCCGGCCTCGAGATGCCAGAGGCGCAGCAGCGCCGCGAGCAGCAGCACCGCCGCGAGGAGCAGCGCCTCGGGGCCGCGCCTCAGCGCCGCTTCACCCCGCGCACGTAGACGTCGCGCGGTGTCGGCTTGTCGAGGTCCGCGACGCTCTTGCGCACGCCCGTCATGTCGGTCCAGGACTCCCAGAGGACGAACGCGCCCGCGCTGCTGAGCGCGACCTGAGGGTAGCGGACGGTCATCTTCTCGGCGTTGGTCGCGACCTCTGTCGCCTTGCCGGGCCATGAGCGCCCGCCGTCGCTCGACACCTTGAGCAGGACCTTCTTCTGATCCTCCTGCCAGGCGATCGCGACCTGCGTGCCGTCGTGCACCGCCATGCGCGGGTGGCGCGCGCCGTCGCCCTTGCTGCTCGCGTCGTCGATCCGCAAGGGCTCGGCCCAGGGCTGGCGCCAGGTCGCGCCGCCGTCGTCCGACGCGTTGAAGTAGACGCCGCCCGGCTTGCCCGTGTCGCCGGCATGCCAGACCAGGTAGACGTGCTCACCGCTCGCGAGCAGGTGGAAGAACGTCTGGACGCTGCCCTCGTAGACCACCTGCGGGGCGCTCCAGGTCGCGCCGCGGTCGCTCGACGTCGAGAGCCAGAGCCAGCTCTTCGCCGTGTCTCCCGTGACGCCGCCGGTCCAGGCCGCGACCAGGCGGCCGCCGGACTCGACGAGCGCCGGCCAGATCGGCGACACCGGCTGACCCGCCGGGTCGACGCGGCTGGGCTCGCCCCAGGTCTGGCCCTTGTCCTGGCTCGCCGCGACCGCGATGTGGGCCCGCGTGCCGGCCGGCGCGCCGCGCGGCGGGCGCTCCTCCCAGGCGACGTACGCCCAGCCGTCGTCACCGACCGCGACGACCGGCGCGTCCGAGTCGGCGCGTGCGAGACGATCGACGCGCCGACCGTCCGGCAGCCACGTCTTGCCGGCGTCGAGGGAGCGGTTGGCGAAGATGTCGCGCTGGACGTTGCGCTCGTCGCTGAAGGCCACCACGACGTTGCCGTCGCGCGCGACGCCCACCGACGGCAGGAACGACTGCGTCACCGAGTTCAGCGCCTGGATCGGGGCCCACGTCTTGCCGAAGTCCTCTGAGCGCCGCACGAGCACGTACTTCTGCCCCGCCACGTTGCGCCGCGCGTGCCAGGCGATCAGCAGCTCGTCGCCCTGCGGCAGCGGCGCGAGCTTCGGGACGACCGAGACCGTCTTCGCGAACTCGCCGTCGTTCAGCACCTGCTCCGCGGACCAGGTGTCGCCCGCGTCGCTCGACGCGCGCACCATCACGTCGCGGTCGCGCGTGCCGTTGCGGTTCAGCCACGAGGCAACGACCTTGCCGCCGCGCGCCGTGATCGCCGTGTAGTACGGCCAGGAGAACGTGCCGACGAGGCCCTCGACCTCGTTCATGCGCTTGACGGGTCCGAGCTCGAAGCCCTCCTGCGCCCCGTCGCGCGTGCACGCGCTCGCCGCCGCGAGCGCAGCGACGCACAGAAGCGCCGCGGCGACGTGCCCGCGGCCCGCTCTGGTCAAACTCAATTCGTCCGCCTCCTTGCGATGCCGGGGCGAGACGCTGCCACCGGCGCCGAAGCTGCCAGCCGCCCCGCGTGCCGGCTCATGGCCCAGATACGGCACGGGGCCAGAGCTTGTGCTCTGACCCCGTGTCGCAGCCGGCTGGAGCCGGCCTGGATCTACCAGCCGAGGCTAGATCAGAACAGGCCGGTCACCTTGTACTTGATGTTCGAGCTGCCGCCGAAGTTGCCGACCGCCTGGCCGTGGATGCCGTACAGGAACAGCCTATCCTCGCCAACGAACTGCGGCGTGATGTTGTCGAGACGCAGGAAGCCGGACGACAGCAGCGACACCGTGCTTGGGATCAGCGAGTCGTCACCCGGGATGAGCGACGTGAACAGTGCGCACTTGATGTCCGCCTCGGGCAGCGAGGTCGGGATCTCGAGATTGTCGTAGAAAATCAGATCGGCGCGAAGGCCAGCGCCAACGCTGTAGGGGCCGACCTCGAACTCGGCCGTCGATCCGCTGCCCGAGCGCTCACGGAGCGCGAGAAGAACAACCGCCGAATCGTCCAACGTCTCGGGGTTGAACGTTTGAATGCTGAAGCCGGTGAACGCGTCCAGCGGAGGCAGCTCGGTGAAGTCTCCGAGACCATCGTTCGTACCCAAACCGATGGCGTCGTTGCCGAACGCGGCCTGCGTGGTCGTGTCGGCGAAGGTGTACGTGCCGACGATCGCGTCGTCGACGAGCTCGAAGCCGCGCACCGACGCGTCGCTGCAGATCTCGTCCGTCGAGTACGCCGTCACGACGACGAAACCACGGTTGCCGCTCAGGTCGATCTGCGGGCCGATCGGGTTGTTGCCGGCGTCGATCGCCGACAGCGCGCGCGGATCGACGATCACGGTGTCGTTCAGCGTCAAGCAGATGAACACGTCGGCGAGGTGGTCGCAGGTCTCGCTCCAGAACGACCAGTGCGTGGTCACGCCCGCGATGGCGCCGCCATCAATCGGCGAAACCCCCGACAGGTTGCTCGCGAGGAGGAACGTGACCTGGTCGGCCGTCACGTCGAACGGCATGACCAGCGCGTTCGCGGGCTGCGTGTAGCTCGTGAACGGGTCATCCACCAGCGCGTGGCTCTTGCTCGCGCCGAGCACGGAAACGGCCAACGCAACCGCGGCCACCCCTAGCTTTCGAATACCTCTCATAATCCCCTCTCTCCTTTCGCTGGACCGCTCAGTAGCTGAGCTATCAACAGACTCCACTCGCAGCCTGGTTGCCGATGCGACGCGTGCCGGCCATCAACCGCTTCGCTGCCGCCAACCGCTTCGCGTCCCGACTGCTCCGTCTCTCTAGCCCGCGGTGTCGGTCACCTCCGCCGCGGATCCCCAACCTCGATGCTCTCGTCCCCCGACCCCGACACAGGGAAGGAAGCCCCGATAGCTTACCAGGCCCCGTCGAGTCAACCGAACCAACACAAAAACCAAATCGACATTTGCCCGGCGAGCGGCGCATCCGGACGCCCAATCAGCTCGCCAGCTGGATGTACCAGCGACCGTCGCGGGACACCCATTTCTGCGGCTCCTCGACCTCCTTGCGCAGCATCGTGGTGCCGCCGCGGGGGTTGATGACCGGGATCATCGCATCGAGCTTCGCGAGCACCTTTCCGGTCTCTCCCTCCTCCTTCGTCGACACCAGGGTGTAGCCGAGGACGTCGAAGGCCGCGCTCCGCTTGCGCAGGAAAACCTCGCGCTTCAGCGTCTTGCGCAGCTCGGGATCGAGCAGACCGTCGTAAATGGCGGCCCAGTCGCGCTTTTGCTTTAGCTCGAGGTACTGCCGGGCGCGTGCCTCGAGGTTCTCGGGGGCTTCTTGCTCGCGCTTCGCCTGGCAGCCTGCTGCGGTGATGGCCATGCCCAGCAGGGCAGCAAGCGCGATCCATGCACTGGCGGCGCTCGCGACCTGCCCGGTGGCCGGGAACGGGACGGCGTGCGCTCCTCTACGCACGGCCGCCCCCCATCGTTGGAAGATTGGCCAGCCCCTCCGCGGTGACGTCGGCGCGCCACACGTGCGGTAGCCGGCAGACCCCCCAATCCGTCTTCGAGTTGACGATCGAAAACGGCGCCTCCCCCTCCCTCACATCGAGCATGATCAACGGCCGACGGCTGTCGATCGTCGCCACGTTCCAGTAGTACGACCCGCCGAACAGCGGAAGCTCCGGAAAAACCAAGGCAATGTGGAACTCGTCCGGGCCGGTCTCACGCAGCGCCACGCCGTCGAGCTCGGTCGAGGCGACGTAGCAGACGAGCCCGTCGCTGCGCACCAGCCCGACCGCGCAGCCGGGCACGACGTCGCTTCCCGGCAGCCGCCGCAGCCAGACGCGCACCGTCACCGGCTCGCCGGTCTCGATCTGCATCAGCGGCCGCCCATCGGCGTCGCAGGCCTCGACGCGCGCCACGCGCAGCATCACCTGCCCGTCGCTCGTCCCGGTGTGGCCCGACAGGATCCGGCTCCGCGCCCGGTCCCAGTAGGCGTCGCACACCTCGGCAGCAGGCCCCTGCGCCTGGACGGCGCCGTGATCGATCCACAGCGCGTGGCGGCAGAGCTTCTTCACCTGGTAGAGGTTGTGCGAGCAAAAGACCAGGGTGCCGCCGCGCTCGACGAAGCGCGCGATGCGCTCGGTGCACTTGAGCTGGAAGCGCTGATCGCCCACCGCCAGCGCCTCGTCGACGATCAGCACGTCGGGGTCGGAGGTGGTCGCGATCGAGAACGCGAGGCGGAGGAACATCCCCGAAGAGTAGGTACGGACCGGCTGCTCGATGAACTCGCCGAGCTCTGCGAAGTCGACGATCTCGTCGACGCGAGAGGCGATCTCGGCGCGGCTCATACCCTGCGCCACCCCCACGAGGTGGATGTTCTCCCGCCCGGTGAACTCGGGGTGGAAGCCCGCTCCGAGCTCGAGGATCGCGCCCCGGCGGCCGCGGACGGCGAGCTCGCCTTCGGTCGGGGTGGTCGCCCCGGCCAGCATCGCGAGCAGCGTCGTCTTGCCGGCGCCGTTGTCGCCGACCAGGCCCAGGGAGCCCCCGGCGTCGATCTCGAACGAGGCGCCGCGGATCGCCCAGAAGAGCTGGTGCCGGGTGGCGCCGCCGAGCCATTCGAGGGCGCGGTCGAGCGGCCTGGCATAGCGCCGGTAGGCCTTGCCGAGGCCCGCCGCCGAGACGCTCCTCATACCAGGTCGGCGACCTCGGCGCGGGCGCGCGACAGCACGGCTCCGCCCGAGAGCAGCACCAGCACGGCGGCCGCGCCGCTCCACGCGAGCGTCCCCCAGGGGACCGCTCCACCCAGCGCAAACGCCCGATAGCTCTCGACAATCCCGCACAGCGGATTGAGCGCCAAGAGGCGCTGAAGGGGCTGCGGCGCGGTCTCGAGCGTGTAGACGATGGGCGTCAGATAGAACCATGCCTGGAGCGCAACGACCACCACCTGGGCCGTATCGCGGAAATAGACGTGCAGCACCCCCAGAATCCAACCGATTCCGATGCCGAGGCAGACCTGGAGGAGCAGCGGAAGCAGGCAAAACGGCAAGGTCGGGGCGACCGCGACGCCGAGCAGGGGCATCAGCAGGACCAGCACGGCGAGCGCCACCCCCTGCTGGGCGACGGCGGCGAACACCGGCTGGGCGGCGACGATGCCGGGCCGGAAGGCCATCCGCTTGATCAGGATGCCGCTCTCGACGAGCGACGTCGTCGCTCTGGCCGCGCCCTCCTGGAAGCCGATCCACGGGAACAGGCCCCAGGCGAGCAGCACCGGGAAGGGCACGTCGCGCATGCCGCCGAGGCGGATCTCGAGCACGTAGGAGAAGACCAGGGTCAGGATGACGATCTGCAGCAGCGGGCTCGCCGCCGCCCAGACCAGGCCGACGGTGGATCCCGCATAGCGCGTGCGCAGGTCGCGCAGCACGAGCGCGCCCAGCAGCCGCCGCTGCCGCCACAGCTCGAGGATCGGATCGAGCATGCCGCCTCAGCGTCCCATCAGAAGCGGCCGCCCTCTTCGCGCGCGCGCCGGAGCCCGACGCGGACCTCGTCGCTGTCGGCGCCGAGCGCGATCGCGGCCTCGAAGCTGTCGATCGCCCTGGGAGCGTCGCCGCGGCTGAGCTGGGCCCAGCCCAGCACGGTGAGCGAGCCGGCGTCGCGGCGCTCGCGCACGGCGCGGGCGGCGAGGTCGTGCGCGCGGTCGAACTCGCCGAGGCGGCCCGCCAGCGTGGCGAGGGTCAGCAGCGCCTCGGGGTCCCGCGGCGCCAGCTCGACCGCGCGCTCGAGCGCGGCGCGCGCCTCGAGCAGCTTGCCGTCGGCGAGCAGCGCGACCCCGAGGTTGTAGTGGCCGCGCACCGAGCCGGGCGTGCTCTCGACCGTGACGCTCCACAGCGTGACGTCGTCGCGCCAGTCGGCGGCGCGCGCGTGGCTGCGCAGGCCGAGCGCGAGCACGACGGCGGCCGCGACCGCCACGGCGAGGCGCGGCCGCGCGCCGAACAGCACGGCGAGCCCCTGCCCCGCCGCCAGCGCGATGCCGGCGAGGGCGAGGTACGCGTTGTGCTCCGCCACGACCTCGCGATACGGCACGATCTGCGCCACCGGCAGCAGCGCGACGACGAACCACAGCAGGCCCGCCCCGGCGACCTCACGGCGCAGGAGCAGCACGGTCCCGGCGACCACCACCAGCAGCAGCGCGAGCCCGGCCAGCGCCGCGGGCAGATCGAGCGAGGACTCGGGCAGGTCGAAGGCGTACGGCCGGTAGTCCGCCGAGAGCCGGCCCGGCCAGAGCGCAAGCGAAAGATATCGTCCGAGGACGCGCAGCGACAGCGCCGGCTGCGGTGCGAGCGAGCCGCCGACGACCTCACCGAGCTGCGCCGCGAGCGGCGCGGCGTAGACCCAGACCCCGACCACCAGCAGAGCCGCGGCGCATGCGACGATCGCCCAGCCCGCCCCGCCGGCGCGGCGCGGCACGCCGTCGCGCAGCGCGCCCCAGAGTAGCGCGGCCAGCACCGGCATGACGATCGCGCTCTCCTTGGCCATCACCGCGAGCACCGAGAACGCGATCATGCCGGCCAGGGCGAGGCCGCCGCGGACGCCGAGCCGGCCGCGACGCGCGTGGCTCGCGAAGCGAGCGGGCGGCGGCTGGCGCAGCAGCGCACACCAGCACAGCAGCGCGAGGAGGACGAAGAGCGTCACCAGCTCGTCGCGCCGGCCCGCGACGTACACGACCGCCTCGCTGCTGAGCGGGTGGACCGCGAAGATCGCCGCCGCGCTCGAGGCGCCGAGCGCCGAGCCGATCGTGAGCCACGCGAGCGCGTAGAGCGCCAGCGTCGCAGCGGCGTGGTAGACGAGGCTGCTCAGGTGGAACGCTGCCGCGTCGAGCCCGCCCGCGAGCTGGTAGTCCACCATGTACGACAGCATCCGCAGCGGCCGGTAGACGATGCCCGACTCGCTGCCGACGAGCAGCTCGTACGCCTGCGACAGCGGCAGCCGCACGACCGGGTTCTCGACGACCAGGGCCTGATCGTCGAACACGAACTCGTGCCCGAGCGCGCCGCCGTACGCCGATGCGATCAGCGCGACGAGCGCCAGCGCCGCCGCGACGTGCCGCATCACGCCGGCCGTCAGTAGCTCGACTCCCGGTTCGGAAGCATGCCGTCGGCGGGACGCTGCGCCTTCGTGCTCCGGCTGCGCAGCCGGTTGATGTAGGCCCGCTCCGCCTTGGACGGCGGCTTCAAGCCGCTCGTGCGCTCGATCTCGTCGACCACGTCCCACAGCCGGTCCTTGTACTCCTCCGTCACCAGCAACGACTCGCTGCGGTTGCGGATCACGTGCGGCGTGAGCAGCACGATCAGCTCGACGCGGCGCACGTTGTCGTTGTCGGTCCGAAACAGACGTCCGAGCACCGGGAGGTCCATCAGGTAAGGCACGCCGGCACGGCCCCGCGACGACGTCTCCTGAATGATGCCGCCGATCAGCAGCGAGTCGCCGTTCTGCACGACGGCCGTGGTCTCGGCCTCGCGCGTCGTGAACGCCGGCGACCCGGTGCCGCCGAAGTTTGCATCGCCGACCTCGCTGACCTCCTGACGGACCTGCAGGTTCACGAGACCGTCCGCGTTGACCTGCGGCAGCACCGTGAGGATGACGCCTGTCGAGCGGTACTGGATGTTGTTGACCAGCGCCGTCTGGCCGGTCCCGGTCTGGATGCCGGCGATGTTTGCCTGCGAGGTGAGAATCGGAATCTCGGTGCCGATGTGGATCGAGGCCTCGCGGTTGTCGGCCGTGAGGATGTGCGGGCTCGCCAGCACCTTGAGGCGGTTCGCCGACGCGAGCGCGGTCAGCGTCAAGCGGAAGCTGCTCTGGTCGGTGATGATCGCAGTCAGCGTTCCGGCCGCGTCGACGTTGATCAGGCGCCGCAGAAATTCGAGGTTCGTGCCGCCTGGGCCCGTGTCGGTGGCGTCCTGCAGCACCGAGTTCAGCAGGCTGCTCGCGCCGGCGGGCGACTGCGTCGGGACGGGCGTGGGTGCTGCGGACGTCGCCGTCGGCCCGGGTACGTCGCCCACCGCCCCGGGGTTGGTGAGCGTCGTCTGCAGGCCCATCTGGAGGCCCTTGTTGAGGCTCACCTCGGCGATCAGCACCTCGATCACCACCTGGCGCGGCACGACGTCGAGGTCGCGCAGCACCTTGAGGATCTGCTCGTAGTCGCGCTTGGTCGCGAGGATGACGATCGCGTTCGCGATCTCGTCGGCGACGATGCGCACCTCGTTCTGGAACATCGACAGCGGCCCCTCGCCGCCGGCGATGACGAACCCCGCCGCGCCGCCGCCGCCGGCGCCGCCCGCGCCCGGCGTGCCGCCGAGCACGCCCGCCGGCTGCGCACCGCCGCGCCGGCTGCCGAGCCCGCCCCG
>JBFMAS010000727.1:0-2378 GCA_040755575.1 Thermodesulfobacteriota bacterium | reverse complement strand
CAGCGGTGCGACGGGCATGTGCGGTGAGTGCGACGGCGAGCCCTATCGAACGCGGATCATGGGCCAAGTCCTCCTTCGCCGCGCACACCGGCGCGGCCGTCGAGCCGGCCCGCAGTCTACTCCAATCCGAGGCGTTTCATCATCCGGTAGAGCGTCGTCCGCTCGACGCCGAGCGCCCGCGCCGCCTCGACGCGCTGCCCGTGCGCGGCGTCGAGCGCAGCCCGGATGCGCGCCGCCGCCGCGCGGTCGAGGCACTCCTGCAGCGTCCCCTCGGTCGCGCCGGACGCGGGCGCAGGCGAGACCGCGAGCGTCTGCTCGAGCAGCAGGTCCTCCGGCTGGATCACGTCGCCGCGGGCCAGGACCACCGCCCGCTCGATGACGTTCTCGAGCTCGCGGACGTTGCCCGGCCAGGGATGCTCGAGGATCGCGCGCTCCGCCTCGGGCGACAGCACGAGCCGGCGGCCGCCGCCCGCCGCATGGCGGGCGAGGAAGTGGCCCGCGATCGGCAGCACGTCCTCGCGGCGCTCGCGCAGCGGGGCGAGCTGCACCGGGATCACGTTCAAGCGAAAGAACAGATCGTCGCGGAACCGGCCGGCCTGCACCTCGTCGCGCAGCACGCGGTTCGTCGCCGCGACGACGCGCACGTCGATGCGGCGCGCCTGCGTGCCGCCGACGCGCAGCACCTCGCCCTCCTGCAGCACGCGCAGGAGCTTCGCCTGGAAGTCGAGGCTGACCTCGCCGATCTCGTCGAGGAACAAGGTGCCGCCCTGCGCGCGCTCGAAGCAGCCCGCGCGTGCGCTCGCGGCGCCGGTGAAGGCACCCTTGTCGTGGCCGAACAGCTCGCTCTCGAGCACGCCCTCCGCGAACGCCTTGCAGTTGACGGCGACGAAGGGCTGGCCGACGCGCTCGCTCCAGTAGTGCAGCAGGCGCGCGACCAGCTCCTTGCCGGTGCCGCTCTCGCCCTGGATCAGCACCGTCGCCTTGCTCGGCGCGACCCGGCGCACGAGCTCGAGCAGCTCCTTGCTGCGCGGGCTCTCGGCGACCATCGCGTCGGGTGCGTAGCGGCTCGCGACCTCCTGGCGCAGGTAGCGGTTCTCGCGCTCGAGCCGCGTCAGGTCGAGCGCGCGGCCGACGAGCGCGCGCAGCTCGTCGTTGTCGAACGGCTTGGTGATGTAGTCGAACGCGCCCTCGCGCATCGCGGCGACGGCCGACGGCACGCTGCCGTGCGCCGTGATCAGGATCACCGGCAGCGCGGGATGCTTGTCGTGCAGCCGGCGCAGGAGCTCGATGCCGTCCATGCCGGGCATCCGCCAGTCGGTGACGACGACGTCGGCACCGCGCGCCTCGACCGCCGCGAGCGCGGCCTCGCCGCTCGCGCAGGTCTCGCACTCCCAGCCCGCGCGGCCGAGCGCCATCGCGACGACCTGCGCCATGCGCTCCTCGTCGTCGACCACCAGCACGCGCGGCTTCATGCCGACCTCGCGAGCGGCGGAAAGGCGGTCGCGTCGGGCAGCACGATGCGGAAGCGCGCACCGCCGCCCGGACGCTCGCCCACCTCGATCCGGCCGTCGTGCGCCTCGATGATCTGCCGCGCGACGGCGAGACCGAGCCCCGTACCCTTGTCGCGCGTCGTGAAGAACGGCTCGAAGACGCGCGCGCGCAGGCTCTCCGGGATCCCGGGACCCGAGTCCGCGACGCCGATCTCGACAACGCCCCGCCCGGCGCGCGCCTCGAGCGTCACCTCGCCGCCGCGCGGCACCGCGTCGGCGGCGTTGGCGAGCAGGCCGAGCAGGACCTGCACGACCAGGTCCGAGTCGGCGCGCACCGGCGGCAGCGCGGTCGCCTCGCTGCGCACGACGCGGACGTCCTTCGCCTCCAGGTCGGGGCGGGCGAGCAGCACCGCCTGGTCGAACAGCGCGCCGACCTCCACCGCGCGCGGCGCGAGACGCGGCGGGCGCGCGAAGCCGAGCAGCGACGACACGACGCTGCCGAGGCGGTCGATCTCGGCGGTGATGAAGGAGCACGCGCGCTGCGCGTCGCGGTCGCTCGCCGGCACCGCCTCGGCCAGGCCCTGCGCCGCGGAGCGGATCACCCCGAGCGCGTTGCGCACCTCGTGTGCGATCGCCGCCGCGAGCTGGCCGAGCGCGGCGAGCTTCTCGCTCTGCGCGAGCCGCGCGCGCGTCGTCGCGACGGTGTCCATCTGCTGCGCGATGATCGCCGCCGCGCGCCGGTCGCGCCGGCGCGCCTCGAGCACCAGGCCGAAGAGGAAGCCCAGCACCGCGAACGTCGCGCCGTACATGCCGAGCACGAGCAGGGTCACGTCGCTGCCGTTCATCTCGAAGCGGATGCCGAGCGCGAGCGTGCCGGCCAGGTCCGCG
>JBFMAS010000726.1:0-2953 GCA_040755575.1 Thermodesulfobacteriota bacterium | reverse complement strand
GCGCCGGCGTCCCGCCGGCGCGCATCTCGCTCGCGATCGAGCGTCAGATGAAGTGCGGGCTCGGGCTCTGCGGACGCTGCTACGTCGGCCACCGCCTGGCCTGCGTCGACGGCCCGGTGTTCCCGCTCGACGAGCTCGCCGCGCTCGATCCCGCGTTCGCGGGGGTCGGGCCGCCCGCGGTCGCGCTTCAGCGGTAGCGCGCCGCCTCCGCGCGGCACGCGAGGTGGCTCACGTCGCAGGCGAGCTCGAGCGTCCAGCGCTCGTCGCGCTGCGCGAGGCGCACCAGCGACGCGCACGGAATCTCCTCGGGCAGCAGGCGGTTCGACTCGGCGGCCGGCACACCGAGCAGCCCGGCGGTGGCGCCGCGGATCGACGCGCCGTGCCCGACGAGCAGCAGGTCGCCCGCGAACTGCGCCGCGAGGCGGACGGCGGTGTCGCCCGAGCGGCGCAGCGCATCCTCGCCGCTCTCGCCCCAGCGCGCGCCGCCGCGGCTCTCGTACGCGCGGTCGATCCGCGGGAAGCGCGCGTAGAGCTCGGCCGGCGGGCACGTCGCGGGCGGCGACGGGAACCACTCCGCGCTCAGCCACTCGGACAGGCCCTGCTCGATCTTGACGTCCCCGGCCGTAGCTTCGGCGAGCAGCACGGCGGTCTCGACGCAGCGCAGGAACGGCGACGAGAAGACGTGCGCGATGCGCTCGGGGCGCAGCCGCCGCGCGAGGGCGCGCACCTGCGCGACGCCGTCCGGCGACAGCGGCGGGTCGTGCGGCCGCTGCGCGCTCGCGCTCCAGCGCGGCTCGGCGAAGTCGAGGCGATCGCCGTGGCGGACGAGGAACGCCGCGCGCGCCATGCGCCGCTATCCTGCGACGACGACCTCGCTCTCGAGCGTCGCCGCGAGCGCGAGCGAGCTGGTCACGAGGCAGCCCTTCTCGGCCTTGTCGAGGAGCCGCTTCGCCCGCTCCGGGTCGCTGCCTCCCGGCAGCTCGAGCCGCGCCCGCACGTGCAGGCCGGTGAAGCGTGTCACGCCGTCCCGGCGCTCGAGGACGCCGTGCGCGTCGCACTCGAGCCGGCTCCAGGCGAGCTTCGAGTTCGCCGCGACGGAGCGGAAGGTGAGAACGAAGCAGCTCGCCGCCGCCGCGACCAGGAGCGTCTCCGGCGACCACTGCCCGCCCGGGCCGCCGAACTGGACCGGGGCCCCGACCTCGAGCGTCGCCGCCCCGTTGGCGTCGAGCAGGACGTCGCCGTCGCTCTCCGCGCTCGCATGCGCCTCGTAGTGGTGTGGGAAGGGGTCCATGCTCGCCTACCTCCGCTCGTGCGACCGCAGCAGCTGCAGAAGCGCGCGCAGGCAATCGGTCTCCGTCAGCAGACCGACGAGCTCGTCGTCCTCGACCACCGGCAAGCAGCCGATGCGCTCGCGCACCATGAGGTCCGCCGCGTCGGCGAGGCTCGCGTCCGGATGCGCGTGCAGGACGTGCCGCGTCATGATGCTGCGCACCGGCACCTGAACGAACCAGTCGTGCTCGAGGGCGGGATCGCTGCGCAGCGCCGACGAGAGCCCGGCACGGAACAGGTCCCGCTGGGTCACGACGCCGACCAGGCGCCGCCCCGAGACGACGGGCAGGTGGCGGATCACCTCCTCGCGCATCAGCTCGTCGGCCACGTCGAGCGTGGCCGACTCGTCGATCGTTCGGACCTCGGACGTCATCGCGTCGCGGACGCGCATGCCCGGTCGCTTCTGCAGCCGCCGTACCAACGACCGCCGCGGCGACAGGCACGGGCGCCCGTGCCCTTTCGCGAGCGCCCGCCACGTCGTTTTTGCAAAGCTCGGAAAGCCCGGGCCGGGACGCGCGCGCCACGGCGAATCGGCGTGGCCGCCGGCTTGCGTGTGCGGCCGCATCGCATGACCCCCGACGACCGGAGCCCGGACGGCACGCTGCGCGCCGCCGGGACGCCCGAGCCCTACTGGGCGAGCGAGCGCGACGTCCTGCTGCGGCGCCTCGGCACGACGGCCGACGGCCTGTCCTCGGCCGCGGCGGCGACGCGGCTCGCGATCCACGGCCCCAACGCCGTCCGGGCGCGGCCCAGGGTGACGCTCTGGCGCGTCCTGGTCGCCCAGCTGCGCAACCCGCTGCTGTCGATCCTGCTCGTCGCCGCGGCGCTGGCCGCCCTGACCGGCGAGTGGGGCGATGCGGTGATCGTGCTCGCCATCATCATCGCGAGCATCGCGATCGGCTGCTCGCGCGAGTACCGCGCGCGGAGCGCCACCGAGGCGCTGCAGGCGCGCGTGCGGACCAGGGCGCGCGTGCTGCGCGACGGTGCGCCGGCGCTGGTGCCGCTGGAGGGCGTCGTCCCCGGGGACGTCTTCCTGCTCTCCGCCGGCAGCCTCGTGCCCGCGGACGGCGTCGTGCTCGAGGCGAACGACTGCCACGTCACCGAGGCGGTGCTGACCGGCGAGAGCTTCCCCGTCGCCAAGGTGCCCGGCGTCGCGCCGCCGACGGCAGCGCTGGTAGAGCGCCGCAACTGCGTCTTCCTCGGCACGAGCGTGCGCAGCGGCACCGCGCGCTGCGTCGCCGTCGAGACCGGCAGCGCGACGCACTTCGGCGAGATCGCCGGCCGACTCTCGCTGCGCCCGCCCGAGACCGAATTCGACCGCGGCCTGCGCCACTTCGGCTACCTGCTGACGACCGCGATGCTGCTGATGACGCTGCTGGTCTTCGCCGCGCACGCGCTGCGCGGCCGGCCGGCCGTCGAGACGCTGCTGTTCGCGATCGCGCTCGCGGTCGGCCTGAGCCCGGAGCTGCTGCCCGCCATCCTGAGCGTCAACCTGGCGCGCGGCGCGGAGATGATGGCGCGGCGCGGGGTGCTCGTGCGGCGGCTGAACGCGATCGAGAACCTCGGCAGCATGGACGTGCTGTGCACCGACAAGACCGGCACGCTGACGAGAGGCGTCGTCGAG
>JBFMAS010000725.1:0-2563 GCA_040755575.1 Thermodesulfobacteriota bacterium | reverse complement strand
CGCGACGCCTGGAGCGGCGCGCCCGTGCCGGCGCCGGGCGGCGCCGTCGACCTCGGCGTCCTGCGGCCGCACGAGAGCCGGCTGCTGCTCGTCACCGCGTGAGGCTCTCGCCGTCCCATGCGCCGGCGGCGCGCCGATGCGTCGTTGCGGCGCCCACCCACGCGGCCGGCCTGCGCGCGACGCTTGCTCTGCCGCCTCGGTCGTGGTCGGTGGCGGCATGCGCCTCCTTTCCGGCAAACCCTCGCCGCTCGGCGCTACCTGGGACGGCGAGGGAGTCAACTTTGCGCTCTACTCCGAGAACGCGACGTCCGTCGAGCTCTGCCTGTTCGACCACGGGACCCCGCCTGCCGAGACGCGCCTCGCGCTGCGCGAGCACACGGGCTTCGTCTGGCACGGCTACGTGCCGGGTCTGGCGCCCGGACAGCGCTACGGCTACCGCGTGCACGGCCCGTACGCGCCCGAGCGCGGCCATCGCTTCAACCCGGCGAAGCTGCTCATCGATCCCTACGCGCGCGCCCTCGACGGCTCCGTCGCGTGGCACGACGCGCTGCTCGGCTACGCGGTCCTGAACGGCGGCCTCGAGCACCCGCGGCCGAGCCCCGACGACAGCGCGCGCTGGGTGCCGAAGGGCATCGTCCTCGCGGATGCGTTCGCCTGGGGCGACGACCGCCCGCCGCGCACGCCCTGGAGCCGGACGGTGATCTACGAGTGCCACGTCAAGGGCATGACGATGCAGCATCCCGACGTGCCCGAGGATCTCCGCGGCACGTATCTCGGCCTCGCCTCGGACCCGATGATCGAGCACTTCCTCTCGCTCGGCGTGACGGCCGTCGAGCTGCTGCCGGTCCATCAGATCGCGGCCGAGCGCCACCTCGCCGAGCGCGGCCTGGTCAACTACTGGGGCTACA
Organism: Thermodesulfobacteriota bacterium; assembly: GCA_040755575.1. GTDB lineage: Bacteria > Desulfobacterota > Binatia > UBA12015 > UBA12015 > DATCMB01. The sequence goes on along the minus strand of JBFMAS010000725.1, from coordinate 1,655 downwards.
ACCCGATCGCGTACTTCGCGCCGGACGTCCGCTTCGCGCGCGGGCGGCGCGGCGAGCAGGTCCTCGAGTTCAAGGCGATGGTGAAGCGCCTGCACCGGGCCGGGCTCGAGGTGATCCTCGACGTGGTCTACAACCACACGGGCGAGGGCAGCCACCTCGGGCCGACGCTGTCGTTTCGCGGGATCGACAACGCCGTCTACTACCGGCTCGGCTCGCCGGACGCGGCCACCTACGTCGACTGCACCGGCTGCGGCAACACGCTCAACCTGATGCACCCGCGCGTCGTGCAGCTCGTCACCGACAGCCTGCGCTACTGGGTCGAGGAGATGCACGTCGACGGCTTCCGCTTCGACCTCGCGCCGAGCCTCGCCCGCGGCGCGCGCGGCTTCGCGCCCGACGCGACGTTCCTGCAGGTCGTCACGCAGGACCCTGTCCTGTCGCGCGTCAAGCTGATCGCCGAGCCGTGGGACCTCGGCTACGGCGGCTGGCAGACCGGCAACTTTCCCGCCGGCTGGGCCGAGTGGAACGACCGCTATCGCGACGCCGTGCGCCGCTTCTGGCGCGGCGACGCGGGCGTCGTGCCCGAGCTCGCGTCGCGGCTGTCGGGCAGCAGCGACCTGTTCTGGGCGCGCGACCGCGGCCCGCTCGCGAGCGTCAACTACGTCACCTGCCACGACGGCTTCACGCTGCGCGACCTCACGTCCTACGAGCGCAAGCACAACGAGGCGAACGGCGAGGGCAACGTCGACGGCACCGACGGCAACCTGAGCCGCAACTGGGGCGTCGAGGGGCCGAGCCAGCAGTCGTCGATCGTCCGCGTGCGCGCGCGCACGGCGCGCAACTTCCTCGCGACGCTGTTCGTCTCCCAGGGCGTGCCGATGCTGTCGCACGGCGACGAGATCGGGCGCACGCAGCGCGGCAACAACAACGCCTACTGCCACGACTCGCCGCTCACCTGGGTCGACTGGCAGCTCGACGCCGAGCGCCGAGACCTGCTCGCCTTCACGCGCCACGCCGCCGAGGTCTTCCACGCGCACCCGGTCCTGCGCCGGACGCGCTTCTTCACCGGCCAGCCGGCCGAGCCGGACGGGCGCAAGGACATCGTCTGGCTGCGCCCCGACGGTGCCGAGATGCAGGACGCCGACTGGCGCGACCCCGAGAACCGCTTCCTCGGCATGCTCCTCAACGGGGCCTCGGGCGACCCGGACGAGACGGGCATGGACCTCCTGCTGCTGCTCAACGCGGGCAGCCGCTCGCGGAGCTGCACGCTGCCCGAGATGCCGTTTGCCGGCCGCTGGCGCGAGCTGATCAACACCTCGCACGCGGGCGAGCGCGTGCTGCGCGGCGCGACGATCCTGGTGCTCGCCCACGCGCTGGTGCTGCTGCGCTTCGAGCCGCGCTGACGCCGTCACGCGAGGAGCGCCCAAGCGTTGACCGAGGGGCCGTCGCACGACAGTGCTTGTGCATGCGGCTCGTCCTGACGCTGGCCCTGTGCTGCCTCGTCGCCTGCGCGTCCCGGCCGGCGGCGCTGACGCTCGCGGTCGGGCTGCTGCCGGGCGAGCTCGCGCCCTACCGCGCGGTGATCGCCGACTGGGAGCGCGCGACCGGCGAGCGCGTGGTCGTCGTGCCCCAGCAGTACGCCGACATCCGCCGCG
>JBFMAS010000724.1:0-4146 GCA_040755575.1 Thermodesulfobacteriota bacterium | reverse complement strand
CGTCCGCGGCCTCGCCCGTGAGCGCGGCGAAGCCGTACGCCGACAGCACCGCGAGCGCGCTCATGTAGAGGAACACGATGCGGTCGGGGCGCGAGTGGCGGAAGCCGGGGATCGTCAGGTAGGCGAGGTCGAGGAGCGGCGTGCCGAGGAGCACGCCGAGGCTCGCGACCACGACCGCCGCGAACAGCAGCACGGCGCGCCGCCGTGGCGAGCGCAGCACCGCGACGCAAGCCAGCACCAGCGGCGCGAGGCCGAAGTAGAGGTTCTGACCGCAGTAGTTGAGCGCCCAGCCGCGCTCGTCGGCGGCGATGCCGTCGACCAGGTGCGCGCGCTCGGCGAACCAGTACGTCGTCTCGTTCGGGTGGCCGAAGACGTCGGGCACGATCGCCTGCAGCAGTCCGGTGAACGGCAGCGCCGAGCGCCGGTAGACCTCGAGCGGCTCGGCGCCGCGCGCCGAGCTCGCCATCAGCTCGAGGAAGGGCACCACCTGGAAGCCCGCGAGCCCGACGCCGAGCGCGACCAGGGCCGCGAACGCGCCCAGCGCCCGTGCCAGCCGCGCGATGCGGCGCTCGCCGCCACCGGTCAGCGCTTCGACCAGCAGGAGCACGCCCGCCATCGTCAAGCATAACGAGGTGATCTGCGGGTGCCCGCCGAGCACGCTGAGCGCGACGGCGGCCAGCAGCGGCCAGCCCGAGCGCACGCCGCCGCCGCGCGCGAGGCGCAGCGCGCCGAGCAGCATGAGCGGCAGCCACGTGCCGCTGAAGACGTAGCTCGGGGCGCTCAGGCGCACGAGGAACATGCCGTTCAGCTCGAACGCGGCCGCGCCGAGGAACGCGGGCGCGTCTTCGAGGCCCTGCGCGCGCAGGAACGCGAACGTCAGGCAGCCGGCGAGCGCGAGGTGCAGGAGGATGCTGAGCCCCATGCCGGAGACCGGCTCGATCACGTCGAACGGCGCGCTCAGCGGGTAGAGCGCGTTGTTCTGGATGAGCGCGAAGTGCGGGTAGCCGGCGAACACGTGCGGGTTCCAGAACGGGATCTCCCCCGCGCGCAGCATCGCGCCGTTGTAGACGCGCGCCGGCAGCGTGAAGATCAGCGTGTCCATCATGAGCCCGTTCGAGGGCACGGCGGCCGCCTCGGGGCTCGCGTCGCCCGTCCACGGCGCGACGGTCGCCGGGTTGGTCGGCAGCAGGACGCGCCCCGCGAGCAGCAGCTCCCAGCCGAAGACCGCGGCGAGGAGGAAGAAGCTCGCGTAGGGCCAGCGCGGGCGGCGCGCGGGGAAGCGGCCGGGCTCGTCATGCAGCGCGGTGGCGGACGCGGAGAGGCCGGCGGCGGCGGTCATCGACGGAGCCGCGGGTCTACTCCACGTAGCCCAGCGCCTTCAGCGCCGCGGCGTGCTCGGCGCTCGGCGGCGGTGGCTGCGAGCGCGCGACGTCGCGCTCGCCGACCGTCGCGTCGAGCCCGGCGCGCAGCTCGGCCACCGGGACCGGCGGCTTCGCGATCAGGTTCCGCGTCTCGCCCGGGTCGCTGCGGTGGTCGTAGAGCTCCTCGCTGCCGTCCTTGGTATTGACGATGTAGCGCAGGTGCCCCCGGCGGACGCTGAACTGGGTGCCGATGTTCCTCTCGAGGTTGTCCGTACCGTAGCCGCCGAGCGAGAACATCGGCGCGTCGGGCGCGGGTGCGCTCGCGAGCAGGTTGCGGCCGCGGAAGGTCGCCGGCGCCGGCACCTCGAGCAGCGCGAGCAGCGTCGGCGCGACGTCGAGCGACGAGATCGGCTGCTCGCGGTCGATGCTCGCGAGCCTGCGCTCGCCCGCCGGCTCACGGATCACGAGCGGCACGCGCACCGTCTCCTCGTAGGTGATCGCGCCGTGCGAGAAGTAGCGCTGGTGGCCGGGCTCGGCGAGCGTCTCGCCGTGGTCGGCGGTGACGACGACGACCGTGTCGCGATCGAGGCCGCGCTGCGCGAGCTCGGCGAGCAGGGTGCCGAGCGCGGCGTCGGTGTAGCGGATCTCGGCGTCGTAGCGCGCGACGTAGAAGTCGGCGTCGGTGCGCCCGTCGATCGCCTGGTAGCGCGGGATCTCGTAGTGCTCCCAGTCGGTGTCGCCGATCGGGAGCTGCTTGCCGATCCTGCCGTAGTGCGCGTCGCCGACGTAGCGGTCGGGCTCGACCGGCGCCGCGTACGGGCCGTGCGGGTCGATCAGGTGGAGCCAGAGGAAGAACGGCTTGCCCTGCGGCCGGCGGTCGAGCGCCGCCAGCGCCGCGGTGACCGTGCGCGCCGCGGGCCGCTCGTAGCGCGCCTTGCGGTTCGCCTCGGTGGTGGTGAGCTCGTCGTCGAAGTGCTCGAAGTGGCGCTGCACCTTCGACTTGCGGCTCATGACGACGCTCGAGACGAAGCCCGCGGTGTACCAGCCGCGCTCCGAGAGCGCCCGCATGAGCGAGGGCTTGTCGGGGAACGGCTGGCTGTTCGCGGTGACGCCGTGCTCGCGCGGCGGCAGCGAGGTGAACAGCGACGCGTGCGCCGCACCGGTCGTCGCCGAGTGCGAGTAGACGCGCGGGAACCACACGCCTTCCGCGGCGAGCCGGTCGAGGTTCGGCGACGTGTCGCGCGGGTAGCCTGCGAAGCCGAGGTGGTCCGCGCGCAGCGTGTCGACCGTCACCAGGACCAGGTTCCGCGGCGCGCCCGCGGACGCGCTGCCGGCGGGCACCGAGCGCGCTCCCCAGGCGAGGGCCGCGATCACGGCGGCAAAGCAGGCCGCGCGCAGGGCGGTCATTGCACGTAGCCCAGCGCTTCGAGGCGCTTCGCGTCCTCTTCCGAGACGCCGCGCGGCGGCGCGGCGACGACCGGTGCCGCGAGCCACGCGGCGAGCGCGGCCGCGAGCCGCTCGCGCTCGGCCGGCTTCTCGGTCGCGAGGTTCCGCTGCTCGCGCGGGTCGCCGAGAAGATCGTAGAGCTCGAAGGTATTCTCTTCGGGAGCAGCGATGTACTTCCACCGTCCGACGCGAACTGCGTGCTTGTCGCCCTTGACCGGCACGCCGCGCTCGGAGTCGACCGCGTAGAAGCGTCGCTGCAGCAGCACCCGGCGCCGCGGGTCGGGCGCCTCCTTGCCGGTCGCGGCGGCGATCAGGCTCTTGCCCTCGGCTCGGCGGTCCGACGCCGGCATCGAGGCGCCGACCACCTCGAGGATCGTCGGCGCCAGGTCGGTGAGCTCGACGGGCCCCGCGACGCTTCGCCCGCGCGGCAACCTCGCAGGCCAGCGCAGCACGAACGGGATGCGGACCGACTCCTCGTAGATCTGCAGGCCGTGCAGCATCCAGCCGTGGTCCATCAGGCCCTCGCCGTGGTCGCCGGCGACGATCACCAGCGTGTCGTCGAGCCGCCCGGCCGCGGCGAGCGCGTCGAGCAGCTTGCCGACCTCCTGATCGGCGAAGTGGATCTCGGCGTCGTACGCGGCGATGTCGCGGTCGAGCTCGGTCGGCGCGTCGCCGCGCGGCGGGAAGAGCCGCGCGTGCTCGGGCGGCGGGTCGTAGGGGTTGTGCGGATCGAAGAAGTGGATCCAGAGGAAGAAGGGCGGCTTCGACCCGGCCTCGCGCGCGAGGTAGCCGTTCGCAGCGAGCCACTTCTCGGCGCGGGCGCGGGTCAGGTCGCCGCGGCGGCAGAACTCGGCCTCGAGCTTGTGCCCCTCCCAGCGCTCGATCTCCCACTTGCACTCGCCGTTGCGGAAGTCGTCGTCGTAGACCTCGAAGCCGCGCGCGAGGCCGAAGCGCGACGCGACGGCGAACGAGCCCAGGAAGGCCGCCGTGCGGTAGCCCTCCTTCTGCAGCACCTCGGCGAGGAGCGGCAGGCTCGTGTCGACCGCGAGCCCGTTCTTGAGCGTGCCGTGCGAGCGCGGCAGGAGCCCGGTGAACATGGTCGCGTGCGAGGGCAGCGTGGTCGCCATCGGCGCGTAGGCGACCTCGAAGCGCACGCCGTCGCGCACCACCTGCTCGAGGCGCGGCGTGGTGGGCCGGTCGTAGCCGTAGGCCGAGGTGTGATCGGCGCGCGTCGTGTCGAGCGTGACGAGCAGGACGCTCGGCCGGGCCGGCGCGGTCGCTGCGCTCTCGGGGCGGTCCTTCGCCGTCAGCGAGGCGGCGAGCGAGGCGCTGGCGAGCA
>JBFMAS010000723.1:0-2239 GCA_040755575.1 Thermodesulfobacteriota bacterium | reverse complement strand
CGCTGCGCGGCGTCTACCGGAGCACGGGGGCGAAGGGCGACATGCGGGTCGAGCTCAGCATCCAGCGCGACGACGCTGCTGCGGCGCCGCCGGCGGCCGGGCACGGCGCGACGCAGTCGCAGACCCAGCAGTAGCCGGCGCACCGCGCCTCACGCGCTCGCGCCGACGCCCCGGCCGGCCAGTGGCGGGCCGTCCGCGCGCGCGCCGTCGAGGCGGCGGCGGCAGTACTGGAGCCACTCGAGCTGCGCGCGCGTGTGCAGCAGCTCGGCCTCGAGCGCCACGTCCGGGACGAGCTGCGCCTCGTCGGGCAGGCGCGTGATGCGCTTGCGCTCCGCGTGCATGCGGCCCAGCTGCGCGCGGTAGAGGTGCTCCTGGTCGGCGATGCGCGCCAGCGCGTCCCGACGCTGCGACGGCGCCGTCACGAAGAGCCGGATGACGACCTCGCTGCGGACCGGATGCGAGCGGCTCCACGGCTGCTCGAGCCAGCTCTCGAGGGCGCGTACGCCGTACGGCGTGATCTCGAAGCGGCGCCGGCTCGGATAGCTGCCGTTCGCTCCGCCGCCCGGCACCTCGCGCACCAGCCCCTCGCGCTCGAGCGCCGCCAGCGTCTGGTACACCTGGCCGACGTTCAGCCGCCACAGCACGCTGACGCGCTCCTCGAAGCGGCGTTTGAGCCGGTAGCCGTGGTCGCTGCGCGAGCGAAGCAGGGCGAGCAGGGCATAGCGGATCATCGGCGGCCTCCTTCGACGGGAGGAGGAGATTGGCTCGTCGCGCGGCGTGCGACAACGACGGCACGGCGTCAAGCACGGCGATCGATGCGGTGGGGCGAGCGCGCGCGGTGGTGCAACGCAGGCCTGCGGCTCATCCGTCGCGCACCGACGCGGCGAGCTCCCGGCCGACCTCGCGCGGGCTCCGGCCGCGCTCGTCGACCTCGAGGTTCGCGGCGCGCATCCGCGTGGCGTCGATCGTCCCGGCGAGCTCGCGCAGCGCGGCCACGACCTCCGCATGCTCGCGTGCGAGCCGCGCGCTCGCGAGCACCACGGCGTCGTAGGGCGGGATCGCGGCGCGGTCGTCGTCGAGCACCCGGAGCTCGAGCGCCGCGATGCGGCCGTCGGTCGAGAACGCGCTGATCACGTCGACCTCGCCGAGCGCCGCCGCCTGGTACATGAGCGACGCGTCCATGCTGCGCTGCTCGGCGAAGCGCAGCCCGTAGGTCTCCCGCAGGGCGCGCCACTCGGGGCGCGAGAAGAACTCGTAGTCGCCGCCGATCGTCATCCCCGGCGCGTGGCGTGCGAGGTCCGCGATGGTGGCGATCCCGAGGCGATCGGCGTCGGCGGCTCGCATGGCGAGCGCGTACGCGTTCTCGAAGCCGAGGTCGGCGACGAGCTCGACGCCGTCGCGCTCGCGCAGGAAGCGCGCCACCTCGGCGACCGCCGCCTCGCGGCTCGGCGGAGCCCCGTCGCGCCGCAGGATCGTCGCCCACAGCGTGCCCGAGTAGTCGACGTAGAGGTCGATGTCGCCGCTCGCGAGCGCGTCGTAGGCGACGGTCGAGCCCAGCGAGGCGCGGATCTCGCTCGGCAGCCCGGTCGCGTCGCGGATCCAGTCCGCGAGCAGCTCGGCGAGGACGTACTGCTCGGTGAAGGTCTTGGCGCCGATGACGACCGGCTGCGCCGGCCGTGCCGCGGCGGTGACGAGCGGCGCCGCGGCCCAGACGGCGAGCAGCGCTGCGCCGCCGGCGCACCCGGCGAGCAGCGCGCGCCGTCTGTGCCGGATGCCGACCTCGACGCCGTGCACCAGCGCGTCGAGCGCGAGCGCGAGCGCCGCCGCCGCGACCGAGCCGACCAGCACCGCGGTGAAGTTGCGCGTCTGCAGGCCGCTGAAGATGTAGTTGCCGAGGCTCGGCGCGCCGACCGGGGTCGACAGCGTCGCCATGCCGACCGTCCACACGGTCGCCGTCCGCACGCCGGCCACGATCACCGGCAGCGCGATCGGCAGCTCGACCATGCGGAGCTGCTGGTGCGCCGTCATGCCGACACCGCGCGCCGCCTCCTTCAGCGCCGGGTCGACACCGGCGATGCCGGTCACGGTGTTGCGCAGGATCGGCAGCAGCCCGTACAGCGTGAGCCCGATCAGCGCCGGCAGGAAGCCGATGCTGCGCAGGTGGAGCGCGGCGAGCAGCGGCACCATCACGGCGAGGAGCGCGAGCCCGGGGATGGTCTGGATCACGGCGGCCGCGGCG
>JBFMAS010000722.1:0-7376 GCA_040755575.1 Thermodesulfobacteriota bacterium | reverse complement strand
GATCACATACGGGTCCGCCCTGCCGCAAACCGCGGCCGCGCCGCGGCCGGGACGCTCGGCCCGCCGCGGCTACCGCCCGCGGAACCGCGGCGGGCGCTTCTCGCGCAGGGCGGCGAGCGCCTCGCGGTGGTCCTCGCTGCGGAACGTGACCAGCTCGAGCGCCGTCGAGGCGTCGAACGCCACGTTGAGCGCGTCCTTGACGAGCTTGTTCACCGCGAGCTTGGTGTAGCGCACCGCGAGAGGTGCTCCGGCCGCGAGACGCTGCGCGAAGTCGAGCGCGCGCTGCTGCAGCTCGCCCGCCGGCACGACGAAGTTGACGAGCCCGATGCGCTCCGCCTCGGCGGCAGAGAGCGCGTCGCCGGTCAGCAGGTACTGCTTGGCGCGCGCGGGGCCGAGCGCGAGCGGCCAGATGGCGACGCCGCCGTCACCGGCGACGATGCCGACGCGCACGTGCGGGTCGGCGAAGGTCGCGCCGTCGGCGGCGAAGATCACGTCGCACAGCAGCGCGATCGACGCTCCGAGTCCGATCGCCGGACCGTTCACCGCCGCGACGATCGGGACCTCGACGTCGAGCAGGTCCCAGATCATCTGCTTGCCGTCGCGTCGCACGGACTCGAGCGTGTCGGGATCCTGGAACTTCGGGAACCAGCCGAAGTCGCCGCCGGCCGAGAAGGCGCGGCCCTCGCCGGTCAGCAGCACGGCGCGCGCCCGGCTCTCGCGGCGCAGCACGCGGAACAGCGCTGCGAGCTCCTCGTGCAGCGTCTCGTCGACCGCGTTCAGCGGGTTGCGCGGATTCGCGATCGTGACCCGCAGGACGTCGCCGACGCGCTCCGCGCGCAGCGAGGTGAAGGCCGGCAGCTCCGCGCTCACAGCATCTCCGTGTCGCACGGCAGGCCGAGCAGCACGCGGCCCGCGAGCTCGAAGGTCGGCGGCGCGACCAGCACGTGCTGGGTCGCGACGTGGACGTCCCGGAAGCGGCGCTGCAGCGTGCTCGAGGCGTAGATCGAGCTGACGCCGCCGGCGTCGTACATCGCGTCGACCACGCCGGCGGCGTCGCGCACCGCCTGCGTCGCCGCGAGCCGCAGCCGCGCGCGCTGCTCGAGGCGCATCGGCTCGCCGCCGCGGACGGCGTCCCAGACCTCGCGCACCGTCTCGCGGACGTACGCGCGCGCGGCGCCCAGCGTCGCCTCCGCGCGGCCGATCTCGGCTTGCGTGGCGCCGCGCTCGGCGAGCCGGCGCCGGCTGCCGGTCGGGACCTTCGCCGTTGCGAGGGCCGTCAGGTCGTCGATGGCGCCGCGCGCGATGCCGAGCGCGACCGCCGCGATGCCGAGCGCGAGGAGCCCGAAGACCGGGAAGGCGTACAGCGGCCCGCCGCGGCGCGGCGCGTCGGTCGAGAACCACACCGAGCGCTCGCGGGGCACGAACAGCCCCTCGACCTCGACGTCGTGGCTGCCGGTGCCGCGCAGCCCGGAGACGTGCCACGTGTCGACGATCCTCGCCTCGGACGCGGGGAACAGCATCATGCGCGGCTCCGGCAGGCCGTCGTCGCGCAGGCGCGGCTTGCCGTCCGCGAACAGCAGGCAGCCGCCGACGAGCCAGCCGCATTGCTGGCAGCCGCTCGCGAGCGGCCAGCGGCCGGTCACGCGGTAGCCGCCGTCGACCAGCTCCGCACGGCCCCGCGGGTGGAAGACGCCGCCGGCGACGACGTCGGGGTCGCGCGCGAACACCTCGTGCGCCGCCGCGTCGGGCAGGTACGCGGCGACGAGGCCCGTCGTCGCGCCGATCGCGACCGTCCAGCCGGTCGATCCGTCGGCGCGGGCGACCAGCTCGATCGCGTCGACCATGACGAGCGGCTCGACCTCGAGCCCGCCGAGCTCGCGTGGCACCAGCATGCGGAACAGCCCGGCGCGCGCGAGCTCGCCGGCCAGCGCCGGCGGCACGCGCCGTGCGCTCTCGATCCCGTCCGCCGCGGCGGCGATCGCTCCGGCGAGCGAGCGCGCGGCGGCGAGCGGGGAGCCTACGGCCGCTGCGCTCGACATCGCGCGCAATTCTACCGCGAACGGCGTCGAAGGGAACCGTCGCTCGAGCGGCGCGTCACTCCGGCGCGGTGGCGCCGCCGAGCCAGCGGTAGAACAGCCCGGCGAGCGCTGCGCCGAGGATGGGCGCCAGCCAGAAGAGCCAGAGCTGCTCGAGCGCCCAGCCGCCGACGAAGACCGCGGGGCCCGTGCTGCGCGCCGGATTCACCGAGGTGTTCGTCACCGGGATGCTGACCAGGTGGATCAGCGTCAAGCCAAGACCGATCGGCAGCCCCGCGAAGCCGACCGGGACGCGCGCGTCCGTCGAGCCCAGGATGATGAGCAGGAAGAAGAACGTCATCACCACCTCGCACACCAGCGCGGCGAGCAGCGAGTAGCCGCCGGGCGAGTGCTCGCCGTAGCCGTTCGCGGCGAAGCCGCCGAGCACGAAGTCGGGCTTGCCGCTCGCGATGACGTAGAGCACGGCCGCGCCGAGGATGCCGCCCACCACCTGCGCGACGATGTACGGTGCGAGCTCGCTCGCCGAGAAGCGTCCGCCGGCGGCGAGGCCGACCGACACCGCCGGGTTGATGTGGCATCCCGACACGTGGCCGATCGCGTACGCCATCGTCAGCAGCGTCAATCCAAAAGCGAAGGACACGCCGACCAGCCCGATGCCCACCTCCGGAAAGGCAGCTGCGAGCACCGCGCTGCCGCAGCCCCCGAAGGTCAACCAGAACGTCCCGAGCAACTCCGCCGCGAAACGATTCGGCATCGGCGCCATGGTGAACCTCCCCACCCGGCGTCGAGCGGCCGGGCCACGCGCCTACTGCAGCACGTTTCGCCGCTGCGTCAAGAGAGACGTTCGATCACGGCGGAGCTGAACTCCCTCGTGCCGAGGCTGCCGCCGATGTCGCGCGTCTTGGCGCCGTCGGCGAGGGCCCGGTCGTAGGCGTTCTTGATGCGCGTCGCCGCCTGGCGGCAGGCCGCGTCGCCGGTGGTCTCGGCGAGGTGGTTCAGCATCATCACGGCCGACATCAGCAGCGCGAGGGGGTTCGCCACATTTTTGCCTGCGATGTCGGGCGCCGAGCCGTGCACCGCCTCGAAGACCGCCATCCGGTCGCCCATGTTGGCCCCCGGGACGACGCCCAGGCCGCCGACCAGGCCGGCGCACAGGTCGCTCACCACGTCGCCGTAGAGGTTCTCCATGAGCAGGACGTCGAAGCGGGTCGGGTCCTGCACGAGCTTCATGCAGCCGGCGTCGATGATCAGCGCGTCGAAGCCGATCTCCGGATGCTGCTCGTGCACCTCGCGCGCGCAGCGCAGGAACAGGCCGTCGGTGAGCTTCATGATGTTGGCCTTGTGGAACACGGTGACCTTCTTGCGGCCGCGCCGCCGCGCGTACTCGAAGGCGTAGCGGGCGATCCGGCGGCACGCGGCCTCGGTCGCGACCTTGAGGCTCGTCACGACGCCCGGCGTGATCTCGTTCTCGACGCCGCTGTAGAGGCCCTCCGTGTTCTCGCGCACGACCACCATGTCGACCCGCTCGTAGCGGCTCGCGACGCCCGCGAGCGTCCGCACGGGACGCACCGCGGCGTAGAGGTCGAGCGTCTTTCGTAGCTTGACGTTGACCGAGGTGAAGCCGCCGCCGACGGGCGTCGTGCAAGGGCCCTTGAGCGCGACGCCGTGCTGGCGGATGGCGTCGACGGTCGTCGCGGGCAGCACGTCGTCGCCGTCCTCGAGCGCTGCGACGCCTGCCTTGCGCTCGACCCACGCGACCGGTGCCTGCGCAGCGGCGAGGATCTCCTGGACGGCGGCCGCGACCTCGGGGCCGATCCCGTCGCCGGGGATGAGGACGACCTGATGCTGGCTCATGGGCGCAGGATAGCCGACCGCGCGACCCGGGACGAAGCCCGGTCGAGCCGCGCCGGCGCTTCCGGGTCACCCGCGGACGCGCTCATCCGCCGGCGGCCCCCGGGCCGATCTCGCGCGCGATCACGTCCGCCAGCTCGCGGATCGCCCGGCCGCCGTCGCCCTCGAACGAGGAGCCGTGCATGACCGCGATCGTCCGCGGGGCGAGGTCGGCGAGCTGGCGCAGCGTCGCGTCGGTCGAGGCGGTGTAGGGCATGTCGTGCGCGAGGGGGCCGCGCGCGCCCTCGTGGATCGCGTCACGCGCGCGCGCGACGATGTCGCCGCCGGTCAGCGGCTCGGGGTCGCCCGGGTGGAAGAACAGGTCCGAGCAGAGCAGCACGCGCTGGCTCTCCTCGAAGTACAGCCCGGCATCCCAGCCGTGCGGCAGATGCGGCGTCGCCAGGTAACGCAGGCGGTACGAGCCGGCCTCCAGCACCTCGCCATCGGCCAGGACGCGGGCCGGACGATCGGCGAAGTCGCTCAGCATGACGTTCGCACCGACGAAGCCGCACACCGGCTCGGCCCTCGGCGCGAGCGCGAGCCACTCGTTGAGCGCGCCGCACTCGTCGGGCTCGAAGTGGCTGAAGCCGATCCAGCGCAGCGAGGTCGGGTCGACCACGCGCGCGACGGCGGCGCGCGTCACGTCGAACATGCGCCGCATCCCGGTGTGCATCAGGAACGGCTCGTCGCCAGCGACGAGAAACTGGTTGAACTGGATGCCGAACCCGGGATGGAAGGTCGAGATTCGATGCACGCCGTGCGTGATCTCGGTCACGGTGCTGTCCACGGGGCTTGTCTCCTTTCGCGCCCAGTGTGGCGCGCCGTCGGACCGCCGTCCAACCTCCGTCGACCGAGAAGGTCGCACCGGTGGCGTCGGACGACTCGCCGGCGCTTGATCGTTGCCTGTCGATGAAGGAAGGGATCGGCGATGGCACAGGTGACGCGATCGGCGCAAGGATGGTCGCTGCGTCCGCCGCCCCCGGCGCTCGAGCGACGCTACCTCGAGTCCGGCCTGTGGATCGACGCGACCCTCGGCCAGTTCGTCGACGAGCGCCTGCAGGCGAACGCCGGGCTCGAGCTGCGCATCTGGTCGAAGACGCGCCCCTGGCGCGGGACGATCGGCGACGTGCGCGCGCTCGCCCGGCGCGTCGCGGGCGGGCTCGCCGCGTGCGGCGTCGGGCCGGACGACGTCGTCGCCTTCCAGCTGCCGAACTGGATGGAGGCCGCCGCGGTGTTCTACGGCGCGAGCCTGCTCGGCGCGGTGCTGGTGCCGATCGTGCACTTCTACGGCGCGAAGGAGGTGCGCTACATCCTCGGCCACACGCGCGCCAGGCTGCTGGTGACAGCCGCGAGCTTCCGGCAGAGCGACTACCTCGCGGCGCTGCGCGGCTTCCGCGGCGAGCTGCCGGAGCTGCGGACCGTGGCGGTAGTCGGCGGCGACGCGCCGCCCGGCACGATCTCGTTCGAGCGTCTGCTCGACGCCGAGCCTCTCGCGGCGCCCGTGCGCGTCGACCCGCGCACGCCCGCGGTCGTCGGCTTCACCTCGGGGACGACGTCCGACCCGAAGGGCGTCATCCACACGCACCACACGATCGTCGGCGAGACGCGCCAGCTCGCCGACATGCAGTCCGGACGCGCGCTTCCTCTGCTGGTCGGCGCGCCGGTCGGGCACGCGATCGGCATGCTGTCGGGGCTGCTGGTGCCGCTCTGCCAGGGTAAGGCGATCCACCTGATCGACGTCTGGGACGTGCCGACGATCCTCGCCGCGATGCTCGAGGCGAACCTGTCGTGCGGCAGCGGCGCGACCTACTTCCTGACGAGCCTGCTCGACGCACCCGGCTTCGGTCCCGAGCACCTGAAGCGGATGACGACGATCGGGCTCGGCGGCGCGCCCGTGCCTGCCGCGGTCGCCGACCGCGCCGAGGCCCTCGGCATCGCGATCGCGCGCTCGTACGGCTCGACCGAGCACCCGTCGACGACCGGGGCCAGGCACGACGAGCCGGCGGCGAAGCGCAAGTACACCGACGGCCACGCGCTCGCCGGCGTCGAGCTGCGCCTGGTCGACGAGGAGGGCAGGGAGGTGCCGCGCGGTCAGCCCGGCGAGATCACCAGCCGCGGGCCGGACCGCTTCGTCGGCTACACGGATCCGTCGCTCACGGACGGGGTGCTCGACGCCGACGGCTGGTACGCGAGCGGCGACATCGGCGTCCTCGACGCCGACGGATATTTGACGATCACCGACCGCAAGAAGGACATCATCATCCGCGGCGGCGAGAACGTCAGCGCGGCCGAGGTCGAGGAGGTGCTGATGCGGATGCCGGGCGTCGCGGAGGTCGCGGTCGTCGCCGCTCCCGACGCGCGGCTCGGCGAGCACGCGTGCGCCTGCGTCCGGATGCAGCCCGGCCGGGCGTTGCCCGAGCTCGCCGCGGTGCAGCGCCACTTCGCCGCGGCCGGGCTCGCGAAGCAGAAGTGGCCCGAGGAGCTCGTCGGGGTCGACGACTTCCCGCGCACGCCGTCGGGCAAGATCAAGAAATTCGTGCTGCGGGGCGAGATCCGGGCCCGCGCGTCGAAGAGCTGACGTCGAGGGCCGCCCGTGCCGACGTGGCTTCGCTACGCGCTGCTGCAGCTTCCCGGCGCGGCGGCGGCCGGTGCGCTGCTGCTCGCGTTCTGGGACGACACCGGCCTGCCGGCGTGGCTCGGTGCGCTGGCGTTCGTCGCCTGGATCGCCAAGGACGTGGCGCTCTACCCGCTGCTGCGGCGCGCGTACGAGCCGCCCGCGGCGAGCGGTGCTGCGCGTCTGATCGGCAGCCGTGGCGTCGCGCGCGAGGAGCTGCGCCCGTACGGACACGTCCAGGTGCAGGGCGAGATCTGGCGTGCGCGCGCCGCGGCGCAGGACGTGCCGATCGCGGCCGGCGCGGACGTGGTCGTGTGCGGCGCCGAGCGGCTGACGCTGCTGGTCGAGCGCGCGCGCTGACGCCGGCGGACGGCGGGTCAGCGCCGCAGCACGCGGAGCACGACGAGCTGTGCGGCCAGCGCGGCCACGACCGCGACCGCGAACGCAGGCGCCGCACCCCAGCGATCGAGCGTGAAGGCGAGCGCGGCGAAGAAGGCCGTCAGGCTGTACAGGCCGGCTGCCAGCCCGCGCAGCAGGTGCACCGCGAACGGCGCACCCTGGTTGCGATGCGAGAACACCGCGAGCACCGTCGTTGCGACCGGGAACACGGTGAGGAGCCCGCTCAGGCGCGGCCCGAGGACGTCCGCGACCGCCGTCAGGCCGACGACCAGCGCCGCGCCTGCGAGCATGCGTGCCGCGACGTCGCCGTGCGTCGCCGGCGCGGCCGCGGGGGGCAGCACGGGATGTGGCGACAGCACGCGGATCGCGAGCGGCGCGACGAGCGCGATCGCGAGCGCCGCCGGCAGCCCCGGGCGCGATCGCCCGCAGCACGAGCG
>JBFMAS010000721.1:0-2876 GCA_040755575.1 Thermodesulfobacteriota bacterium | reverse complement strand
CGCGTACGAGACCACCGTCTTGCCGGCGGGAAGCTCCTCGAAGTACGCCTTCCACGACTGGAACGAGCGCTCGACGAAGGTCGGCGCCAGCGCGCCGCCGGCGCCGGCCGGCGACGCGCCGGCCGCGGCGGTGGCCGCGCTCGCCGCGCGGGCAGGCGTCGTACGCAGGTGCGAGCTGCCCCCCGGGACCGGGTCGTCGAGCACCACCCAGGGCCGGTCCGCCTGCGCGTCGATCTCGAGACGGACGGTGAGGACGTCGCCCGCGCGCAGCTCGCCGCTCGGACGCGGCTCGAGCGGCGCGATCTCCTTCGTGACGCGGTAGCCCACCGCGACCGGCTGCTCGAGCGGGATCGCCGCGCTCGCGAGCACGCTCGCCCACGGCCGCCCGGGTCCGCGCTGCTCGATCGCCAGCTCCGCAGAGCCGGCGGGCCAGCGCAGGACGACGCTGCCCCCCGCAGGCTCCTTCGTCCAGTCGACGACCCCGCTCGTCGCCGCGAGCGTCGCGCGAGCCTCGCCGCCGACCGGCTCCCCCTCGAAGGCGCGCGCGAACGCCCGCGTCGCGAGCGCGCCCCAGGCGTTGGCGATGGTCGTGTCCCACGAGCCGCGCTCCTGCAGCGCGAGGCCGGCGCGGACGAGCTTCGGGGCGTCGGGGCGCCAGGAGGGTGCATCGAGCGCGAGCAGCACGAGGCGCAGCGCGTCCGTGTCGCCGCCGGCGAAGACCGACCAGGCCGCGCTCGCCGCACCGCTGCGCAAGCCGAGCGTCGTGCCGCCGAGCTCGAGGCGCGCGCGCAGCGCCTGCTGCACCTCGGCGAGCCGCGCGTCGCGGCGCTCGATCGCGGGCGTGCGCGCGAGCACCGTCCACCAGTCGAGCAGCGTCGACGCGGGCCACAGCCCGGGCTCGATCGGGATGCCGCCCACCAGCGCCGGGTCGAGCTCGCCGCCGCTCGCGAGCGCGGCCAGCACGGCGAGCTTCCGCAGCGGCAGATCGACCGCGCGCCGTCGCGCGCCGTCGCCGGGCGACAGGCTGCCGTCGACGAAGCCGCGCAGCGCGCGCTCCATCTTGTCGACGACCTCGTCGGGCAGCGCGAGGCCGGCGGCGCGCGAGACCAGCAGGACGTACGCCGTCAGGAGCTCGCTGCCGTCCGCCATGCCCGGGAAGAAGGCGAGGAAGCCGTCGCCGTCGAAGTGCGCCGGCAGCGCGGCCACGACCGTGGACCACTGTGCCGGGTCGTCGAGCACCACCCCGCGCGACACGCGCTGCTCGAGGCAGGTGTAGGGGTAGCGCTGCATGTAGGCGCGCGGCCCGTCGAGCCCGGAGAGCAGGCTCGGCGCGAGGCGCAGCTCGATGCCGCCCTGCCCCGCCAGCGCCCCCGCCGGCGCGGCGACGGTCTCGCGGAACGGCGCGTCCGCCGCGATTTGCACGAGCATCCCCTGCGTCACACGCACCGGCACCGCCGGCGCGACGCGCTGCACGACGCGGAGCCGGTCGACCGGGCCGCCGCCCGCGGTCTGCGCCTCGAACGCGTAGCCGAGCTGCGTCACGCCGTCGGGCACGGCGACGTCCCAGCTCGCGATCGTCGACGCGCTCGGGGCGAGCGTCACCACCTGCGCCGCGAGCTCGCCGGCGAGGCCCTCGACCTTGCCCCGCAGCTCGACGTCGAGCGCGCGCTCGGTCGTGTTGCGCACCGTCAGCTCCGCGCGGAAGCGGTCGCCCGAGCGCACCACGGGCGGCAGGCCGGAGAACAGCATCAGGTCCTGCGTCGTGCGGATCGTCGCCGCGCCGTCGCCGAACAGGCCCGTGCCGCCGGTTGCGACCGCGACGACGCGGAAGCTCGTCAGCGAGTCGTTGAGCGGAATCGGGACCTCGGCCGCGCCGCTCGCATCGAGCGCGACGTCGGCGCGCCACAGCAGCAGCGTGTCGAACAGCTCGCGCGTGCTCGAGCGTCCGCCGCCGCCGCCCTGCGGCCGCGCCTTCAGGCCGTAGTGGCGCTTGCCGATGACCTCCATCTGCCCGGTCGACGTCCAGACGCCGAAGCCGCGCCGACCCATCATCGCGCGCAGCAGGTGCCAGCTCTCGTTCGGCGCGAGCTCGAGCAGGCCCTCGTCGACCGCGGCGAGCGCGACCGTCGCGCCGGGCGGCGGCGCCTCGCCCGCCGCCGTGCGCACGACGATCCTCGCCCTCGCCTCCTCGCGGACGCGATACGTCTCGCGGTCCGTCGTCACCTCGACGTCGAGCTCGTGCGGCCGCCAGCCGACGACCAGCTCGGCGACGCCGAGCTTGAACGCCGGCTTGCCGAGGTCGACGCGCGCCGTGGGCTGCACGTCGCCGACGCGACCGCGCACGGCGAGCACCGAGACGAACATGTTGGGCGAGAACGCGTCGGTGACCGGCACCTCGAGCACCGGGTTCTTGCCCGACAGCTCGACGACGCGCGCGTCGAGCACGCCCTCGCGCGCGGTCGTCACCAGCGCCGTCGCGTGCCGGAAGGGCATGCGCACCTGCAGCCGCGCGACGTCGCCCGGCTCGTAGCGCTTCCTGTCGGGCAGCACGTCCATGCGGTCGCTGTTCGCGACGCGGAACCAGAAGTCGGAGTCGCCCGCGACCCAGACGTCCTGGTGCGCGACGCTCGCGCGGCCGTCCGCGTCGTACGCGGTCACCTGGACGACGACGTTGCCCGACGCCCTGGCGCGGCGCTCGCAGCGGAACGTGCCGTCGGCTCGCGTGCGGCCGCGGCACAGCGTGCCGAGCGGGCGCGTGTCCTCGACGTAGTCGTAGCCGTAGAAGCCGCCGACGAGGCGCTTGCGCACGGTGTAGTTGCGGCGCTCGAAGGCCTCGACCTGCACGCGCACGCGCGGCGCGGGCTGCATGTGCCGGT
>JBFMAS010000720.1:0-9299 GCA_040755575.1 Thermodesulfobacteriota bacterium | reverse complement strand
CTCCGATCGCGCTTCTCCGACCTCCTGCTTCCTGCTATCCCTCGCCACGGCGTCATCCTCCGGCACCCGCCGCCAAGCGGGCGCAGCTGATTGGTTTCAACTGCGCCGGATGATGACGCCTCTTTCAGTCTTTGAGTCTTTGACATAGCGGCGCGATTATCGGACATCGCGCCTACCGGACCGGGCCCCGCCCAGCGCCCGCGTAGCCTACGGACCAGGATGCCGGACGGAGTGCCGATGACGACGCAGGAGCGCGCCTATACCTCGCCGATCTGGTACGCCTCGGCCGCCCGCGGCTCGTGACCGCGCGGCGACGGACCGCGGCATGAGTGAGATTCGTGGTTCGGCTGGCGCGTTCGGGCAAGCAGCCCGGTCCGCAGCGCGCTACGCGCTCCGTGCAGGGCGTTTCCTTTGGAGTCGAGATGGCTAGTCGAGCACGAAGGCGGTGGAGAGCAGAGCGCTGTCGTAGCTCAGCCCGTGGCGGTGGGCGCTGCTTGGCTCCATCGTCGTCATCGCGTTGCGCAACCGCTGCCGACAGGGTGCCGCGTGTGCGCGCTGCGCAAATCGCCTCGAAGATCTTTCATTCTGCGCGGCATCACGGATGAGGCCCTGGCTTGACCGCGCCCTGGGATAGCCGGCTCGCAGCGGCGCTGGTGCGCCCGCTCCGCTCGAGCCGTGTTCACCCGAACCACGTCACGACGGTGGGCCTGGTCGCGGGACTGGTATCGGCCGGGCTCTACGCCCGCGGCGGCGGCGCCGCCGATCTCGGCGCCGTGCTCCTGGTCGTGACCATGATCATCGACCACGCCGACGGCGAGCTCGCGCGCATGACCGGCAAGACGTCTCCCTTCGGCCACGCCTACGACCGTGTGGTCGATCTCGTCGTCAAGCTCGTCACCTTCGTCGGCATGGGTATCGGGCTCGCCGGCGGCGAGCTCGGCCGCTGGCCGATCGCGTTCGGTGCCAGCACCGGTGTCGCCTTGCTCGTCATCTTCAGCGCGCGCAGCGCGCTCGCTCGTCGGCGGGCCGCAGCGGAGGCGTTCCATCAGCCCTCGTTCGCGGGCTTCGAGATCGAGGACATCCTCTACTTGATGGCGCCGCTGACCTGGCTCGGCGGGCTCTCCGCGTTCCTCGCCGCCGCAGGGATCGGGGCGCCTCTGTTCGCGGCGTGGTGCGTCTACCTCCTGTGGCGGGCGGTCGTGGCGGACCGCGCGCAGGGGAAGCCGTCACCCGCTCCGCGCGGCGCGCCGCTCCCCGCGGCCGCGCGACCGGGGCTTGCGCTCGGCGTCGCGGTGCTGACGGGGCTCGTGGTCTACCACGGAGTGGGTGAGCTGGCGTCGGCGCTGGCGCGTGCAGGCTGGGGTCTCGTGCTGGTCGCGACGTTTCATCTCGTGCCGCTCGCTGGCGACGCGCTCGGCTGGCGCGCGCTCGTCGATCCGCGCGAGCGTCCCGGGCTCGGCTTCTTCCTCCGCGCCCGCTGGATCGGCGAGTCGGTGAACGGGCTTCTCCCGGTGCTGCAGATCGGCGGCAACGTCGTGAAGGCGCGCCTGCTCGCGGTGGCGGGCGTGCCGGGCGCGCGCGCCGGGGCGTCCGTGGTCGTGGACGTCACGACGCTGATGATCTCTCAGCTCATGTTCACGGCATGCGGCATCGCGCTCTTGCTGCAGCGTACCGGTGCAGCAGGCGTCGTCCGCGCCGTCGCGGTCGGCGCGCTGATCATGGCGGCGCTCGCGGCGGCGTTCGTAGCGGCGCAGCGGGGCGGGCTCTTCGGCCGCGGCGCGCGCGCCGCGACGCGCCTCGCGGGTAGCCTCGGCGGCAAGCTCACGGTCGACGGTGACGCGCTCGACGACGAGGTGCGCGCCTTGCACGGGCGCCGCGGCCGGCTTGCCGGCTCTGCGGCCTGGCACCTGGCGAGCTGGGTCGTCGGCGCGGGCGAGGTGTGGCTGGCGCTCGCGTTTCTCGGCCGTCCAGTCGACTTCGGCACCGCGCTGCTGCTCGAGAGCCTGGGCCAGGCGATTCGTGCTGCCGCCTTCGCCGTGCCCGGCGCGATCGGCATCCAGGAGAGCGGCTTTCTCGTCCTCGGTGCGGCTCTCGGGCTCGAGCCGGAGACCTGCCTCGCGCTCTCGCTCGCCAAGCGGACGCGCGAGCTCCTGCTCGGCGTGCCGGGGTTGGTGGCGTGGCAGACGGAGCTGGCGCGCGGCGCCCTGCAACCACCGGAGGCGGCGATGACCGCGGAGCCATTGCGGGGACGGAGCACATGATCGCGGCACGGAGGGCACGGTCCGCATTCGTGCGGGCGCTGAACAGCGGTGGTCGCACGCTCTTGCGCGGCGGCATTCCGCTGGTGCGGCTCGAGGCCGCGCAGCTCCTCGAGGCGGCGGGTCGTCGCACCGGGCTCGACGACTTCGGCGACGAGGCCTTCCGCGAGCCGTTCGGGCGCCTCGTCCGCGCGCTGGACGGCGAGGCGCGCTTGAACCTCGTCGGGCGCATCGCGGCGCGGCAGGATCTCCTCCGGCTGCTGTCGAACCGCTTGCGCATGATCAACGATGCCAAGCGCCATCCCGGCATTCTGGACGAGCCCATCAGGAGGCCGATCTTCGTCACCGGTCTGCCGCGCACCGGCACGACGCTGCTGCACGGGCTTCTTGCGCAGGACCCGTCGAGCCGCGCGCCGCTCACCTGGGAGATGATGTTTCCCTCGCCTCCGCCGCGCCGGCGGCCGGGCCAGCGCGACCGGCGCGCCGCGCTCGCCGAGCGCCAGATCCGCTGGTTCCACCGGCTGTCGCCGGAGTTCCGTGCGATCCATCCGACCGGTGCCGAGCTGCCCGAGGAATGCCTGGTGATCGCCAGCCACGCGTTCATGAGCTTCCAGTTTCAGACCATGTACGACGTGCCCTCCTACGAGAGCTGGCTCGAGCAGCAGGACCTGCGCCCCGCGTACCACTGGCACCGCCGCTTCCTGCAGCAGCTGCAGTGGCGCTCCCCCGCCGCGCGCTGGGTCCTCAAGGCGCCCGCCCATCTGTTCGGCTTCGCGGCCCTGCTCGACGCCTATCCCGACGCCGCCATCGTGCTCACGCACCGGGCGCCGCTCGAGGTCGTCGGCTCGCTCGCGAGCTTGACGACCGTGCTGCGCAGCACGTTCAGCGACGACGTCGACCCGTTCACGGTGGGCGCCGAGATGACGCTGCGCTGGTCTGCGGCGCTGTTCGGCGCGCTGCGGCTACGTGATGCCGGGCGGGTGGCCCCCGAGCGCATCGTCGACGTCCTCTACCCCGAGCTGACGCGTGATCCGATCGGGGTGGTCGACGCCATCTACCGCGCGTTCGGCCTCGATCTGACCGCCGAGGTCGAGGCGCGCATGCGCGCCTTCCTCGCGGCAAATCCGAAGGACAAGTCGGGCCGGCATCGCTACACGCTCGGGGAGTTCGGGCTCGATGCGCGCGAGGAAGCCCGCCGCTATGCGCGCTACACGGAGCGCTTTGGCCTCTGAGCCGCTGAACTGCCGGTCGTGGTCGCCGCCTTCGCGAACGAGCTGCGCCTGCTGCTACGCGATCGCGGCGCGGCGGTGTGGCTGCTGCTCGGGCCCGTCCTGGTCATGTCGCTGATCACCGCGGCGCGCTACCAGAGCGGGCAGGGGCCGCGTTTCCTGCTCCCCGTCGTCGACGAGGACCAGGGGCCGGTCGCGCGCACCTTCATCAAGCTGCTCGGCCGCCGCGTCGACCTCCTCGAGCTCACGCGTGCCGAGGCGGAGTCGCTGGTGCGGGACCAGGGCCGCGCAGCGGCGGCGGTCGTCTTCCCGCCCGGGCTGAGCAAGCGCTACCTGCAGGGCCGCCCGGGCGAGATCGTGCTGCTCACCGACCCGGCGGAGCCCGTCGGGATCGGCCGGCTGAAGGTGGCGCTCCTGCTGATGAGCCGCGACGCGGCCGAGCTCGCCGACCCGGTCGGCCCGCCTCGTCTCGAGGTCGTCGAGCACAATCTCACCGGTGACCAGCTCTCGCGCAAGTCGCACGAGCAGAACGTGCCGGGCTTCGCGATCATGTTCACCCTGCTTTCGCTGGTCTACGGTACCGCACAGTCGTTGCACCTCGAAGCACGGGCCGGAACGATCGCCCGCCTGCTCGTCGCTCCGGTCGGCTTCGGTCGCATCCTGCTCGCCAAGGCCGCGCTTCGCGTCGTGGCCGGCGCGGTGCAGCTGCTCGCCTTGCTCGGCTGGGGCTGGCTCGTGTTCGGTGTCTCGCTCGGCTCGTCGGCGACGGCCCTGCTCGCCATCGCCACGGCGACCGCATTCGCTTCCGCGGCGCTCGGGACGCTGCTTGCCGGAATTGGGCGGAGCGCCGAGCAGCTCCTGCCGCTGTCGCTCGCGCTGGTGCTGCCGCTGTGCGCCGTGTCGGGGCTGTGGTGGCCGCTGCATGCCGCACCGGCGTGGATGAAGGCGCTGTCGAGCGCCGTCTTTCCCACCTGGGCGATGCGCGGTCTGACGGATCTCGTGCTGCGCGACCGCGGGCTCGCGGCGGTCGTGCCCGAGCTCACGATGCTGCTCGTGCAGGGTGCGCTGCTCCTCGTCGTCGGCATCTGGCTCTTCCGCCGCCAGCTCGCGAGCCGCTAGCTTAATTTACGAATCCGTGCCCGACAGCGCTTCGAGCTCGGTCGCCATGGTGCGTTCCAGTGGTTCAGCCGCGCGAAGAGCGCTGATGCGGCGACCCGCTCCACGATCCACTCGTCCGTGAGGTGCGCGCGGAAAGTTCTTGCCGCTCCCTCGGGCGCGCTGTAGGGTGCCGAGAGAGCTATGGAGTTCGCGCGCTCGAGTCGGCAGTCCTGCCGCTCCGCCGCACACGCGCTCGTCGCCCGTCGACCGCTGTCGCCTGGGTACCGGGTCCAACACGTTGGAGCTGTACCATGTCGACTCGTTCGGTTCGGGCCCCCGCCCTCGCAGCGTCCCTCCTGGCCGCCGCCTGCATCGCAGCAGCCGCTCGCGCGGATGCGGGCACCTTCGTCATCGACACCACGGCCGACGCCCCGGAGCTCACCACTTGCGACGACGCCGCGCCGGGTGACTGCAGCCTCCGCGGGGCGATCCTCGCCGCCAATGCCCGGCCGGTCGCAGAACCGAGCACGATCGACGTTCCGGCGGGAACGTATCTCCTGAGCGGGTCCTCGTCGTGCACCTATCGACGGCGCGAGAATCCGAATGCATTCACGACGGTCGAAGGTCCGCTGTGCGTCGCACGGAACGTTACCCTGCAGGGTGCGGGCGCCGGGACGACGATCATCGACGCCAATCGGGCGCACCGCGTGCTGTTCGTGAGCGATGGCGCCGCGGTCGAGGTCCGCGGCGTGACGATGACGCGCGGTCTCTCCGACCGCGGCTTCAACGGCAGTCCGAGCGGCGGTGCCATCGACAACGAAGGCACGCTCACCCTCGTCGACAGCTTGGTGAGCGAAAGCACGCTGGATCCGCTCGCGGCCGGCACCAGCGGGGCCGGCATCTACAACGCCGGCATCCTCACGCTGCTCGGCAGCACGGTATCGAACAACGCGTCGGCCAATAGCTGCGGCGGTGGCATCGTCAACGAGCCGCGCGCGATCCTCACGGTGAGCGACAGCACCATCGCCGACAACGAGATCGGTGTGCACGGCGGCGGGATCTGCAACTTCCAGGGCGTCGTCACCATCATCAACAGCACGGTGAGCGGCAACACGGCGGGCGGCCTGGGCGGCGGCATCGTGAACTTCGGCGGCAACTTCATCGGCTCGCTCACGGTGATCAACTCGACGATCAGCGGCAACACGAGCGGCGGCTCGGGAGGCGGAATCCATAACGCCTTCCTGACGGACGTCTTCTTGATCAACGTCACGATCACCGACAACGACGCGGGGGCGACCAGCGGCGACGGCGGCGGCATCAGGAACAACAGCGCGCGCGTCTTCAGCCTGCGGAACACCCTGATCGCCGGGAATCGCAGCCTCTCGCCAACGCATGCCGACTGCGTGACCGATACGCCGCTCCTGTCGGGCGGCCACAACCTGATCCAGGTCATCGGCGGCTGCACGATGACCGGCGACCTGACCGGCAATCTCACCGGGCTCGACCCGGCGCTCGGAGTACTGACCGACAACGGCGGCGCCACCGAGACCCACGCGCCGAGCGACGGGAGCCCGGCGATCGATGCCGGAAACCCCGCCGCACCGGGCAGCGGGGGCACGGCGTGCGCGGCGACAGACCAGCGCGGGCTTCTGCGGCCGCTCGGCGCCACCTGCGACATCGGCGCCGTCGAGCGCAGCGCGGCCTTCGCCGTGGCGAAGCTGCGACCGAGGAGCGGCGGCAACTCCGGCTCCGTGTCCTCCTTCGTGAACGGCTCCGGCTTCGCCGAGGGAGCCACGGTCAAGCTTACGCGCGCGGGCGAGCCGGACGTCGTCGCGGAGCCGACGCAGGTCGATGCGGGCGGGTCGGCGATCGCGGCGACGTTCGATCTCGTCGGTCGAGCGGTCGGGGCGTGGGACGTCGTGGTCACGAATCCGGACGGCGCGTCGCGGACGTTGCCGGCAGGATTCAGCATCGAGGCCGGCGGCGCTTCCGACGTCTTCGTGAGCGTCATCGGAGGTCTCGTGCGGCGCGGACCATCGCGTCTCACGATCCTGTACGGCAACCGCGGCAACGTCGACGCCGTCGCGGCGCCGCTGTCGATCTCTCTCGGCACCGACTTCACGCCGAGCCGGGGCTTCGCGATCGCCCCGCCGCCCTTTCAGGCGCGCCAGGTGCGGGACGATTGGAGTCAGGTGTCGGTCGCTGTCAGCACCGGAGCACCGCGCGGCTTCCTCGACATCCCGCTGTTGCTGCCGATCGTTCCCGCTGGGTTCGCGGGAGCCCTCCGGATCTCGGTCGTCTTCCCGCCCGACACCCCGGACAGCTTTCTCCTGACCGCGCTCGGCGATCCGCTGTTCGCTCCGAACCTCGATCCGTCGGTCGTCGACGACGCGGTCACGGGGGCAATCGCTGCCCTCGAAGACGCCGCGGTGAACGTCCCGCCGCTGCTCGTCGAGGAGCTCGAGCACTACGCGGAGAACCAGTTCCAGCGGGTCGTCGACGACGGCCGCGCGGCCTTCGCGGCCAGCGTGGGAACACGGGTCCAAGTCTACAGCCTCTCCCAGCTCCAGTTCGACCTCGTCCTCTTCGGTGCAGCCAGTGCGGCGGATGGAGCGGTCGCGCGCATCCCTGCGATCCACGCCGCGCTCGCGTCGCTCGCTTCGCTGCTCGGTGCATCCGAAGCCGGCGCTCAGCAGGACTGTCCGGTGTACAAGAAGGGCGATACCCTGCCCCCCGGCTGCAGCGGGGGCGGGGGCGACGAGCCGATACTCCCGCCCGGGATTCCGCTCCCGCCGGGCTGCGACCTGAAGCAGGTGAGCACCTTGAAGAATTGCAGGCCCGGTCCGGAGCAGTGCGAGGCGCTGCCGGGCTACAAGGTCGTGACCGCCGATAACGGGGACCAGTTCTGCGTTCCGACGAATCCGGACAAGCGCTGCACGAAGGCGATCGCGAACCCGGTCGGTGGCAACCAGGGCTGCATCAAGTACCCGCTCCGGCCGAGGAACTCGGCGGACCCGAACGAGAAGGTCGGGACGATCGGGGTCACTCCGGCGCAGTTCATCCGGGAAGCCGAGCCGCTCGCGTACGTGATCCACTTCGAGAACCTAGAGGCGGCGACGGCCCCCGCGCAGGAGGTCGTGGTCACGGATCAGCTCGACCTGAGCCAGCTCGATCTCGAGACCTTGAGCCTCGGACCGATCTCCTTCGGCGACGAGACGCTGACGCCGGCCCCCGGAGTGCAGGAGTACACCGGGGGCATCGACCTGCGTCCCGCCCAGAACCTGATCGTGACGGTGCAGGCCAGCCTGGACGTGGCGACGGGTATCGTCACCTGGCACTTCACCTCGATCGATCCGGACACCGGTCAGCTCACCGACGACCCCGACGCGGGGTTCCTGCCGCCGAACGTGAACCCGCCCGCGGGCCAGGGCAGCGTCGTCTTCACCGTTCAACCCAGGCCGGCGCTCGCGAGCGGCGCGGAGATCCGCAATCGCGCGTCCATCGTCTTCGACACCAACGCCCCGATCGAGACGGGGGAGTGGTTGAACACCCTGGATACGAGCGCACCAGTGAGCCAGGTGGACCGCGTCGACCCCGCCGACTGCAACGCGACGGCCTTGACCGTCCACTGGTCCGGCGGCGACGCCGGCTCGGGCATCACCACCTACTCCGTGTTCGTGTCGACGGACGGTGGTCCGTTCGAATCGCTGGCGACCGACACGACCGCCACGGCTGCGCCGTTTATCGGGCAGGCCGGCCGGACCTACGGCTTCTACGCCGTCGCCGAGGATGAAGCAGGCAACGTAGAGGCGCCGCCCGCCACGCCGGACGTGGTGCGCGTGGTCGGCGGTTGCGGGTCGAACGACCTCGCCGTCACGAAGATCTCTGCGCGGAAGCAGGTCGTCTTGAACCGCAAGAACCCGACCCGGATCGCGCGCGTGCGGGTGGAGATCCAGAACCGGAGCCCGCACGCGGAGACGGTTCCCGACCTCGCGACGCTGGCTCGCCTCGTGAACGTCGCCGTCCAGCCGCTCGCGCCCGGCTGCTCCGCACCGGCCGCGACGCTTCTCGTGGGCAAGCCGCAGAAGCGCCTGCCGGTGACGATCCGGTCGAGGAAGCGGCTCGTGGTCGTCTTCGACGTGCCGATCGGCTGTGCGGTCGATCCGCTACAGACCTCGCGGCGCCGCCCCGGACACCACGACTACTCGCTCGTCGCGTCCGTCCACCGCGGCGCTCTCGGCAGCGGCGACGCGCACGCCGCGGACGACGTCTGCCCACGCTCCGTCACGCCGCCCGGCATGGTCGATCCCTTCCCCGACGGAAAGCTGATGGACAAGGGTTGCGGCGGGCGGAAGGCGGACAAGACATTCGGGGCGCCGATCCAGATCGATGTCGTGCTCAGGCCGTGACGCTCGTCGAGCACCGCGACGAAGCCGGGCGCACCACCGCCGTGCGAGGCGTCGGCCGCGCTCGGCGTGGCCGGACTCGACGAAGAACGAGCGCGTGTGGCCGGAATCGAACCTGCCCACGCGGTTTTGGGGCCGCGTGATCGAATCAGTCGGGCGGAGATGCGGTCGGCGCCGCCGCGCTAGCTAGCCCAACTTCCGCAGTTCGAGGGGTAGGGCCGAGGTAACTCGGGTGTTTTTCGGTCAGAGTCGGCACTACATCGGCGCGGGGGCACCTCGTTGCTGAAGGCGCTCGGGGAGGCGCAGGC
>JBFMAS010000719.1:0-2958 GCA_040755575.1 Thermodesulfobacteriota bacterium | reverse complement strand
GTGTGCGTCTACGCGCCCGCCACGGCCGTCGACTGGGACGTGACGTTCGGCTCCTGAGGCGGCGGTCACTGCGCCGGAGCCGCCCCCCAACCGCCGTCCGCGGGCAGCTCGAAGCGGAACGTCGCCCCCGCGCCCGGCGTGCTCCGCACGGCGATCCGGCCGCCGTGCGCCTCGGCGATCGCGCGCGCGATGGCGAGCCCGAGGCCGGCGCCGTCGCCGCCCGCCGCGCTGCCGCGAGCGAACGGCTCGAAGACCAGCGTCTGCTCGTCCTCGGTCAGGCCGGGACCCGCGTCCACGACCTCGACCGCGCAGCGACCGTCCGCGTGCTCGACGGCGAGGCGCACCGTCGAGCCCGCCGGCGCGACGCGGACGGCGTTGTCGAGGAGGTTGTCGACCACCTCGCGCAGGCGGTCCGCGTCGCCCTGCACGGTCGCCGGCGCGCCCGCCTCGAGCCGCAGGCGCACGCCGCGGGCGGCCGCGCGCGCGGTGTAGGCCTCCACGGCGCGCGCGGCGACGTCGGCGAGATCGACGCTGCGCCGGTCGATCGCGAGGCGGCCTGCGCCGGCACGCGTCAGCGTGAGCAGGCTGTGCACGAGCCGCGAGAGCCGCTCGATCTCGGCGAGCGCGACGGCCAGCGTCTCCCGGTACTCGTCGGCCGAGCGCGGGTGGCGCAGCGCGACCTCCACCGTGCCGCGCAGGTTGGCGAGCGGCGAGCGCAGCTCGTGCGAGGCGTCCGCGACGAAGCGGCGCTGCGTCTCGAAGGCCGCGTCGAGGCGCGACAGCATGTCGTTCAGCAGCCCGACGAGCGCGTGCAGCTCGGCATCGTGCGACACCTCGGGGATGCGCGTGCCGAGGCTGCTCTCGCCGATGTCCCGCGCCGTGCGCGCGATGCGGTCCAGCGGCCGCGTCAGGCGACGCGCCACCCGCGACGACACCACCGCGGCGAGGCCGCCGGCCAGGGCGAGCGCCGCGAGCAGCACGGCGGCGACGACCTCGAGCGTCAGCTCGAGCGGCCTCCGCGAGATCGCGACCACCATCGCGTAGCGGGCGCCGTCGGCGTCGTCGAACGGGTGGTAGATGGCGCGGTAGCGGACGTCGTCGCGCTCGGCGTTGCCGAACCCCGCCTCTCCGGCGAGCGCGCTCGCGAGCAGCGTCTCATCGAGCTCGAGCGGTGCGCCGCTGAACAGGTTCCCCGTGCGCGCGACCACCTCGCGCTGCGCGTTCAGGATCTCGCTCGCCTTCTCGTACGCGACGCCGTTGCCGAGCCCGACGTCGAGCGGCGCTTCGTCGTGCACGTGCACGAGCCCACCCGGCTCGTCGAAGGCGGACGCGATCTCGGTGCGCGCGAGCGCGAGCAGCGCCTCGTCGAGGTTGCGCACGAGCGCCCAGCGGATGCCGGCGTAGACCAGCGTGCTCGCCAGCGCCAGCACGCCGATCGACAGCGCCGTCATGCTGGCGGTGAGCCGTCCGCGGAAGGTCGCCGGCATCACCGCGGCCGCCCCGGGGGCGCGTCGGCGGGCTCGGCCGCCTCGAGCACGTAGCCGCCGCCCCGCACGGTGCGGATCAGGTCGGGCTCGCGTCCGAGCTTGTTGCGCAGGTAGCGCACGTAGACGTCGACGACGTTCGAGTCGGGGACGGCGTCGCTCTCCCAGACGTGCTCCCAGAGCGAGGTGCGGCTCACGACGCGGCCGGCGTTGCGCGCGAGGAACTCGAGGATCTGGTACTCGCGTGCCGTGAGCGGGACGACGCGCGTCCCGCGCACCGCGCGTCGCCGCGCCGTGTCGAGCACGAGGTCCGCGACGCGCAGCTCGGGCGACGGCTGGGCGGCGGGTCCACGCCGCACGAGCGCGCGCACCCGGGCCAGCAGCTCCTCGAAGGCGAACGGCTTGACGAGGTAGTCGTCGGCGCCGAGGTCGAGCCCGCGGACGCGGTCCGCGACGTCGTCGCACGCGGTGAGGAAGAGGATCGGCGTCGTGACGCCCTTGTCGCGCCATCGCCGGCAGAGCGCGAAGCCGTCGCCGCCCGGAAGGCGCACGTCGAGGATGATCGTGTCGTACTCGTAGACGTTCACCGCCTGCTCCGCCGAGGCGGCGTCCCGCGCCAGGTCGACCGCGAAGCCTTCCTCGCCGAGGCCGCGCTTGAGCGCGTTCGCCGTGAGCGTCTCGTCCTCCACGACGAGCACCTTCACGCGGGCCTCCTGCGCATCTGCGGCATGTCCCTAGCCTTCCTCGATGAGAGGACGATGAGAGCGGCGCACCTCCGTAGCAGGAACGCGCGAGGCCGCACAGGGCGCTCATCTTCCCCTCACGACCCCGAGGCGAACGTCCGCGCGGTGCGGCCCCGGCCGCGAACGACACGAAGGAGTCGATGATGTCGAGGACAACGAAGAGGACGTTCCTGCTCGTCGCGGCGGTCGGCGCCGTGCTCGCCGCCCGCGGTGGCCCGGCCTCGGCGAGCACCGAGGTGACCTGCTCGAGCCTGAGCATGGTGTGGCACGACCCCGAGACCGGCGCCGTGATCCGCTCGGAGCCCTACGTCTGCGGCGCCGACCTGTGCGGCGGCTATCGCTGCAAGGAGGGCAACGAGATCAGCCCGGCCTGCTACGGCGAGGCCGAGTGCCCCGTCGCCTGCGGCGGCGAGTGCGTCCACGTGCCGACCGCGCAGCTCGACTGCGCGACGATGTGCAACGGCGCCGGCTGCGGCATCCAGATGACCTGGTACAAGCGCCGCACGCTCCTCCGCTCGGAGCCCTACGACTGCACCGCGGACGCGTGCACCGGCTTCCGTTGCCTCGACGGCAGCGAGATCAGCCCCGCCTGCTACACCGCGGCGCAGTGCGCCAAGTCGTGCAAGAGCGGCACCTGCGTCGACGTGCCGGCGCTGCAGCAGGGCGACTGCAACGCGGCTCTGTGCAGCGACTACTGAGGCCGGCGTCGCGCTCCGGCGCCGGCGGCGGGA
>JBFMAS010000718.1:0-13397 GCA_040755575.1 Thermodesulfobacteriota bacterium | reverse complement strand
GCACCGCGGCCAGCGAGGAGCAGCATGGATCTGTCGTACACCGCCGAGGAGGAAGCGTTCCGCGCCCGGGTGCGGAAGTGGCTCGGGGAGAACGTCCCCGCACCGGAGGAGACCAGGCACCTCGAGGGCGCGCGCGCCTGGCAGCGCAAGCTGCACGTCGCGGGGCTGCTCGGGGCGGCGTGGCCGAAGGAGTACGGCGGGGCGGGGCTCTCCGCGATGGAGCAGGCCATCCTCAACGAGGAGATGGTACGCGCCCGCGCGCCGCAGCCGATCAACCAGATGGCGATCTGGTGGGTCGGGCCGGCGATCATGCGCTACGGCACCGAGGAGCAGAAGAAGCGCTTCATCCCGAAGATCCTCACCTGCGAGGAGATCTGGGCGACCGGCTACTCCGAGCCGTCGTCCGGCTCCGACATGGCCGCCGCGAAGACCAGCGCCAAGCGCGAGGGCGACTTCTACGTCGTCAACGGCCAGAAGGTCTGGACCACGCTGGCGCACATCTCGGACTGGTACTTCGTCCTGGTCCGCACCTCGACTGAGGGGCCGAAGTGGGCGGGCTTGACGGTGCTCCTGATGGACCTGAAGAGCCCGGGCATCAGCATCAAGCCGATCAAGCAGATCGACGGCGGCGCGGAGTTCAACGAGGTCTTCATGACCGACGTGCGGGTCCCGGTGACGAACCGCCTGGGCGAGGAGGGGCAGGGCTGGGAGGTCGTGTCGAGCGCGCTGGTCAACGAGCGCTCCGGGATCGCGGGCGGCATCCGCGCCGACCAGGTGCTCGAGTGGGTGGTCAGCACGGCACGCCGGCAGGGCAAGACCGACGACCCCAACGTCCGCCAGAAGATCGCCGACCTCGCGATCAAGGGCTCGATCATGCGCTGCGCGGGCATGCGCTCGCTCACCGACGCGCTCCGCGAGCGCCTCAACCCGCATCTCTCCGCGGCGATGAAGCTCATGGGCACGACGCTCGTGCAGGAGTTCTCCGAGACCGGCATCGAGCTGCTCGGGCCCTACGGCGCGCTGATGAACGACGAGCACGCGCCGGACGGCGGCCGCTGGGCGAGGCAGTACCTCGGCGACCGCTCGATGACGATCGCCGGCGGCACGAGCGAGGTGCAGCGCAACATCGTCGCGCAGCGGGTGCTCGGGCTGCCGCGGCGCTAGGATTCAGCGGGCGGCGGCGCCGGCCGCGCCCGGCGGCGTCACCGGCAGCGTGAAGTCGATCAGCAGGCGCTCGCCCGGCAGCCTCGCCTCGAGGCGGACGTCGACGAGGTCGCCGGCGAAGGGCGCCCCGCGCGCCTCGAGCGCGCCGTCGCGGGCGGTGAGGTCGAGACGCTGCTCGTCGATGCCGGCGCCGCGCACGGTCGCCGTGCCGCGCACGCCGTCGAGCGGCAGCGGCGTGCGCGCGAAGTCGGTCAAGTAAAAGCGCAGCACGCCGTCGCGGAGCGCGACGCCCTCGACGTGCCGGGTACCGGCCATGCCGACGACGCCGCCGTGCCGCGGCGTGTGGTCGTGCACCCGCGCGACGGGGGTCGGCTGGCCCGCCGCCGCCGGCCCGAGGACGTAGCAGCACGCGAGCAGCGTGCCGGCGACGAGCGCGGACCGCAGCCCGCCTGGGAGCCGAGCGCGAATGGCGGTCGGCCGCGCGTCAGGCGCGCTGGCTCAGGACCAGCGGCACGCCGTGCGTGTGCTCGGTCGCGACGCGCAGGACGCGGCGCCCGCAAGAGTCGGTCTCGAAGTCGCTGCGCATGCCGCGCTCGGTGAGCTCGCTGTGCGCCGCGTTCAGGTCGTCCACCTCGAGCTCAAGCTGGAAGAGGCCCTCCCCGCGCTGCGCGAGCTGCGCGGCGAGCGCGCCGCCGCCGGCGCTGGCGAGCTCGATCTCCGCCGCCCCGATCCGCAGGAACGCGCTCTGCATGCCGGCCGCCGCGTCGGCCGTCCGCCGCGTCAGCGCGAAGCCGAAATTCCGCTGGAAGGTCTCGAGCGCCCGGTCGACGTCCTGGACGGCCGCCGTCAGCACCTTCAGTTGCCGCGCCTGCATGCGGACTCGCTACCCGTCGCCGCCGTGGGCGTCAACGGACGATGCGCGCGTCGTACGGCCGCTCGGCGGCGCCTTCACCTTGATCAGCGCCGCGAGCGGCGTGATGCCGACGATGCGCCAGCGCAGATCGGGGGCGCGGCCGAGCACCAGGTCCACGGGGCGGTCGCCCGTGGGCAGCGTGAGGTAGGCCAGGTCGCCCTCGCGGCGCATCCCCCACCAGGCCGTGACCACGTCGCCCGCCGTGATCCGCAGCGGCCGCTCCGGGTCGTTGAACACGGTCAGGACCTTGCCCCCAGAGAGCAGCGCCATCGCGGCCTTGCCGACGTCGAGGCCTTGCGGGCCGTCGTCGAGCTCGGTGAGCGCGCGCTGGGTCACTGCCGCGAAGTCCACGATCTCGGTGAGCTCCGCGACGTCGTGCCGGTCGAGCGCGCTCTTGATGCGCCACAGCGTCCAGGTGGGCGTCGTCGGCAGCAGGGCGGCGATCAGGCCCACGGCGAGCGACAGCACCCCGCCCGCCACGGCGCCGACCAGGAACCCGCGTCGCATGTGGGTGGCTATATCATGCGGCGTCGCAGGACTCCGCGACGCGCGTGGAAGGCGATTGCGCGTGCGAGGTGCGCTTCCCTATCATCGGCCGGTGCGCATCGACCAGATCCTGCGGGCCGGCGAGCCCGTCTTCTCGTTCGAGTTCTTCCCCCCGAAGACCCCGCAGGGCGAGGAGGCCCTGCTGCGCACGATCGACGAGCTCCGGCCGCTGGCGCCCGCGTTCGTCTCGGTCACGTACGGCGCGATGGGCTCGAACCGCGGCCAGGTCGTCGAGCTCGTCACGACGATCAAGCGGATGGGCCTGAACCCCATGGCGCACCTGAGCTGCACCGGGCACACGCGCGAGGAGATCGCCGCGATCCTCGATCAGCTCGCGGCCGCCGGGGTCGAGAACGTGCTCGCGCTGCGCGGCGACCCGCCGCGCGGCGAGGAGTTCCGCCCCGTGCCAGGCGGCTTCGCGCACGCCTCGGATCTGGCGGCGTTCATCCGCAGCCGCTGGGACTTCTGCCTGGGCGGCGCCTGCTACCCGGAGGTGCACCCCGACGCGGCGAGCGCGGAGGCGGACCTCGCGAACCTCGTGACGAAGGTCCGTGCCGGCGTCGACTTCCTGATCACGCAGCTCTTCTTCGACAACGAGGACTACTTCGCGTTCCTTCCCCGGGCGCGTGCGGCGGGCATCGAGGTGCCGATCCTGCCCGGGATCATGCCGATCGTCGACGTCGGCGGCGTCAAGCGCATGACCGCGATGTGCGGCGCGAAGCTCCCCGCGGAGCTCGGCCGCAGGCTCGCCGAGGTCGACGGCGACGCCGATGCGGTCCTCGCGATCGGCATCGAGCACGCGATGCGCCAGTGCCGCGACCTGCTGCGTCGCGGCGCGCCGGGCATCCACTTCTACACGCTCAACCGCAGCCCCGCGACGCGCCAGATCCTGAGCGAGCTGCGCGCCGCGATGTGACGGAGCGCGGCGCTCACGCCGCCTGCGCCGTCTCTCCGCGGAAGCGCGCCATCGTCTGCCGGATCTGGCGCTCGACCTCCGCCAGCAGCACGTACGGGTCCTCGTCGGGACGCCGCTGGATCGGGTCGCCGGCCCACCAGCGCATGCGTATGCCCCAGGGGATCGGCAGCATCTTGTGCTCCATGATGCGCCACGAGTTGTCGATGCAGACGGGCACCACCGGCGTCGACTTCGCCTGCTTGAGCAAGGCGACGGTGCCGGCCGGCTTGAACGGCGCGAGCACGCCCTTCCGCGCCCGCGTGCCCTCCGGGTAGATCACCGCGGAGAAGCCGTTCTGCACCACCTCGTGCGCGAGCTTGTCGATCACCTTGACGGCCGTCGTGCGGTCCTTGCGGTCGAT
Source organism: Thermodesulfobacteriota bacterium (assembly GCA_040755575.1). Taxonomy (GTDB): domain Bacteria; phylum Desulfobacterota; class Binatia; order UBA12015; family UBA12015; genus DATCMB01. The sequence goes on along the minus strand of JBFMAS010000718.1, from coordinate 9,458 downwards.
CAGCGCGTGGCCGCCGTTGCGCAGCTGCACCGACACCGACGGGATCCACTTCGCCAGCTCGACCTTCGAGATGTACTTGGGGAAGTTGCTGAAGAACTGCCAGCCGAAGGTCGGGATGTCGAACATGCTCTGGTGGTTGGAGACGATGATGTACGAGGTGTCGGGCCGGATGAGCGGCGAGCGCTCGACCTCGATGCGGATGCCGGCGAGCCGCATCGCGTAGATGATGTTCGTCTGCATGACGCCCAGCACCCACGCGTTGGCGCGCCGCCCGAACAGGAACGTGATCCGGAAGATCACGTCGTAGAGCACCATGATGAGGCCGAAGGCGATCAGGAAGGCGATCGTCCCGGCCCAATCTCGCACCGCCCGCATCTTCTACGGGCGAGCAATGGCATGCAGGTGGCGCAAATGCCAGATCGGCGGCAGGCTCTCAGCCGACGCTCAGGTGGTAGTTGCCGAGCGTGTCGAGGCGCGCGCGCTGGCCCGGGTAGACGATGATCGTCGTGAGCGGCTCCTCGATGATCGCCGGACCTGCGACGGTCTGGCGCGCGCGCAGCTTCGTGCCGTCGTACACCGGCGTCGACACCCAGCGGCCGGCGAAGTACGCGCGCCGCTTGCCCTTGAGCGCCGCGCGCGCGTCGCGGGACGAGGCCGAGATGTGCGGCAGCTCGGGCTTCGCCGTGATCGCGGTCGCCCGCAGGCCCACGCCGCGCAGGATCGGCATCTGGTCGCGCGAGGCGTAGGTGTGCAGCTCCTCGTGCTCGCGGTGGAAGGCCTCGATCAGACGGCGCAGGTCGCGCGGGCCGAACGAGTTCTCGCCCGCGACCGGCACCGGCATGTCGAAGGTCTGGCCCGGGTAGCACATGTAGGCGACGCGCTGGTACTGGACGTCGCGGCCCTGGAAGCCGCCCGCGGCGAGCGACGAGTCGGCCGATGCGCGCATGTCGCCGTAGAGCGACGTCACCCGCGCGAGATCCGCCTCCGCGGCGGGGGCGATGTAGGAGCGCAGCTCGATCACGACGGGGTCGGTGAGCAGCAGGCCGAGCGCGGAGAACGTGGGCGCCGTCTTCGGGATCAGCACCTGGCGGATGTCGAGCTCCGCCGCCTGCATGCCGGCGTGCACCGCGCCGTTGCCGCCGAAGGCGACGAGCGGCAGCTCGCGCGGGTCGACGCCGCGGGTCGCCGAGACCCGGCGGATCGCGTTCGCCATGTTGGCATTGACCATGCGGAAGATGCCGTACGCCGCCTCCTCGACGCTCGCGAGACCGAGCGGGCGGCGGATCTGCTCGTCGATCGCGCGCACGACGGAATCGACGTCGAGCGCCAGCTCGCCGCCGTAGAAGTAGTCGGGGTTGAGATAGCCCAGCACGAGGTTCGCGTCGGTGACCGTCGGCCGCGTGCCGCCGCGCCGGTAGCAGATCGGCCCCGGCTGCGCGCCGGCGCTGTCCGGGCCGACGTGCAGCGCGCCCTCGACGACGCTCGCGATCGAGCCGCCGCCCGCGCCGACCGACTGCACGTCGACCATCGGCAGGCCGACGAGATAGCGGTGGTGCCAGTTCCACGAGGAGCTGACGTGCGGCCGCCCGCCGCGCACGAGGCAGACGTCGTAGCTCGTGCCGCCCATGTCGACCGAGATGAAGTCCCGGACGCCGGCCGCGCCGGCGACGTGGCAGGCGCCGACGACGCCGCCCGCCGGGCCCGAGCCCAGCACGGTGACCGCCTTGCCGGCGACGTAGCTCGCGGTCATGAGGCCGCCGTTCGACTGCATCAGCAGCAGGTCGTGCGCGTAGCCGCCGTCCGCGAGCTTGCGCTGGAGGTTCGCGAGGTAGCGCTTGATCCGCGGCGCGACGTACGCGTTGACGAGCGTCGTCGAGGTACGCTCGAACTCCGGCGCCTGCGGCATCACCTCGTGCGACAGCGACACGTCGACACCCGGCAGCTCCTCGGCGGCGATCTCGCGCGCGCGCCGCTCGTGCGCGGGATCGACGAACGAGAACAGGAAGACGACCGCGAGCGACTCGACGCCCTGCAGCTTGAGGCGCCGCATCGCCGCGCGCAGCGCCGCCTCGTCGAGCGGCACGACGACGTTGCCCTCGTAGTCGAGCCGCTCGGGCACCCCCAGGCGGCGCCGCCGCGGGCAGATGGCCGGCGGCGGCGGGTACGACGGATCCCAGATGTTCTCCTTGTAGCCGCGCCTGAGCTCGATCTCGTCGCGGTGCCCCTCGCTGGTGATCAGCCCGGTGACGGCGCCGTTCATCTGGATCATCGTGTTGTCGGCGGTCGTGGTGCCGTGCACGATGCGCTCGGTCGCGGCGAGGAAGCTCGCGAGGTCCTTGCCCTCGCTGCGCGCGAGACGCTCGAGGCCGACCATCACGCCCTCGCTCTGGTCGTGCGGCGTGGTCGCCGTCTTGTCGAGGTGGATCGTCCGGTCGGGGCGCACGAGGACCAGGTCGGTGAAGGTGCCGCCGACGTCGATGCCGACGCGGTAGCCGCCGGCGGACCTGCGTGGTCCCGATTGCACGCGGGTGAGCGGGCGGCGGGGCGCTGTTCTCGTCGTTGCCATGCGGACCAGGTGTGATCGGTCGACCGCTTGTAGACGGGACGCGGGGGCGCTTCAATCCGCGGCGACGGTCGCGGGGCGCGCCGCGCGCGCCTGCTGCGTCTGCCGGGACACCCGCACGGGCACGCCGTGCGATTCGCCGACCGCCGTCCGGAGCAGCGCGTCGTCGACCGCGCCGAGCTTGCGCTGCTGGAGCGCCTTGCGCGCCGTCGCCTTGAGCGAGCGCTCGTAGCGGTAGATGTCCTCGTGCACCTCGACGTAGGCGTCGCCGCCGCGCTCGCCGGCCTTCACCGGCTGGTAGACGAACTGCACGCGCGTCCCGACCGGGACGTCGGGGAACCAGCGCTCGATGTCCTCCGGATAGAGCCGCAGGCAGCCGTGGCTCACCTGCATGCCGACGCCCCACGGGATGTTGGTGCCGTGGATCGCGTAGCGCGAATCGGCGAGCGACAGGCGATGCTTGCCGAGCGGGTTGTCGGGCGCGCCGCCGGGGATCGAGCGCCGGTGGTCGCCGCGCTCCGCGATGTGCTCGCGACGGATCGACTCCGGGATGTTCCACGTCGGGTTGACGGTCTTGCTCGCGACGCGGAACGCGCCCCGCGGCGTGCGGCGGTCGTCGCGCCCGAGGCCGACCGGGTAGGTCGAAACCGTCAGCGTGCCCTTCGCGCCGCGCGGCCTGCGGTAGTGGTAGAGCCGCATCTCGGGGATGTTCACCACGATGCCGTCGTACGCGCAGCACGGCAGCACCCACTCGGTCGGCAGCACGATCTCGGTCCCCGGCGTCGGGACCCACGGGTCGACACCGGGGTTCGCCGCGACGATCTCGTTGTAGCCGAGGTCGTAGTAGCGGGCGACGTCGAGCAGCGTGTCGCCCTTGCGCACCTCGTAGGTCTGCGGCCGGCCGATCACCGTGTCGACGGGCCTGCCGGCCGCGTCGAGCTGAAGCGTGTACGAGTCGATCGTCTTCCGCGCGAAGGTCGGCTCGTCCCACTGCACCGGCTGCTCGGCGCGCGGGCCGAGACCGCGGTGGGCCGCGCAGGCGGTGAGCCACGCGCTCGCGACCAGCGCCAACAGCATCTCCCCCCGGCGCCGCACCGCGCCATTGTGGTCGGGAACGGGCCGGAAGGAAAGAGCCGCGCGGCACGCCGGGCCGCTCAGCGCGGGACCATCGCGATCCCCCACGGCCCGTCGCCGGCCGCGATGCGTCCGACGACCGTCTCGCTCGCGGTGTCGATCGCGGAGACGTCGTTCGACAGGCCGTTCGCCGCATAGAGCTTGCTACCGTCGGGGGTGAGGCCGAGGCCCCAGACGCGCCGGCCGACGGGGATCGCCTTGCGGATGGTGTGCTGCGGGACGTCCAGCACGACGACCGTGTCGCCGCGCCCGGTCGCCACGTAGACCCTGCTGTCGTCGGGCGCGACCAGCACGCCGACCGGCAACGCCCCGGGCGGCAGGTCGATCGTGTCGACGACCGCGTGCGTCGTGACGTCGACCACGGACACGTCGCCGCCCACCTCGGCGGTGACGTAGGCGCGCTTGCCGTCGGGGGAGAACGCGGTGTCGCGCGGCCGGGCGCCGACCAGGAAGCTCGCGACGACCTCGTCCTTCTCCGTGTCGATCACCGACACGGTGTTGCTGGTCTCCGCCGTGACGTAGACCCAGCGTCCGTCGGGGCTGATGGTCACGCCCTCGGGCTCGATGCCGACGATCGACGTCGCGATCACGGCGCCGGTCGCGACGTCGGTGACCGACGCCGTGCCGACGTCCTCGTTCGACGTGTACAGGCGGCGACCGTCCCTGGAGATCGCGAACTGCTCCGGGTCGGTCCCGACCGCCAGGCGCCGAACGACCTCGCCGGTCGCGACGTCGATCGCGACGATGCGGTCCTGCCACGCCGGATCGACCCTGTGCCAGGGGTTGCTGAGCGCGACGTAGACCGCCTTGCCGTCGGGGCTCGTGCGGATGCCGCGCGGCCGTCCGCCGACCGGGATCGTCCGCACGACCGCGTCGCTCGCCGTGTCGATCACGGTGATCGTGCCGTCGCGCTCGTTGCTGACGTACGCGAGCGGGGCCGCGCCGGTCGCCACCGCGGTGCTGGCGACGGCGAGCAAGGCGAGCGTCGCGGCCGCGGTCGTGCGCGCGAGCTCCGCCTGGCGAAGCCAGCCCGCGAACAGAGCGAGCGCCGCGACGAGATACACGACCGCGGCGGGGATCCACATGACGAGCCCGCCGAGCCGCTGGTCGTCGAGCGGCGTCAAGCCCCAGGCGGGCGCGGTACGCGCGTACTCCGGGTACCACGGCGTCGAGGCGAAGGTCAGGAGCGCGCCGAGGAGCCCGCTGTGCACGGAGGTGGTGAAGACGTAGAGCACCGCGGCGCCGTAGCCGACGACGCCTGCGCCGCCGTGGATCACCGCCCACCAGAACAGCAGGGCGGACAGCAGGAAGCTCGCATGCTGCAGGGCGTGCAAGAGGTCGCTGTGCAGCGTCGCCTGGAACAGGGCCGGCACGTGCCAGATCCACAGCGCGATCGCGTGCAGCGACCAGGCGACGAGCGGGTTGGTGATCGTGCGCCACGCACGCTGCACGCCGGGCCGGCGTGCGCCTTGCCCGAGCGCGCGTCGCCAGCGCAGCGGCATGCCCAGCAGCAACGCGAGGAGCGGGCGCGACAGCGCGAGCAGCGGCGCCGAGACCAGCATCAGCACCTCGTGCTGCACCATGTGCACCGAGAACAGCTCCTCGCCGATCGCGTGCAGCGGCGACACCAGGGCGAGCGCGAGCACGCTCCACCCGACGGCGAACGAGGCTGCCTCCCAGCGGCGCACGCTGTGCCCGACGCCGGACTCGCGCCAGAGCGCGCGGAGCCCGCGCGCGTAGAGCAGCGCGGACGACATCAGCAGCGCGACCGTCCAGGCGTCCCACGTCCAGGCGCGCCAGGCGTGCGACGCGGCGACCGGCTCGTCGCCGTGCGCGCACGCTCGTGTCGCGCCCGCCGCGACGGCGGTGGCGCAGGCGACGAGGAACGCGAGCGAAGGCGGTGTCCGCCGGGCGGTGAAGGTCATCCGCGGCCCCTTCTCGCCAGCACGTCGCTTCGGTGACGCTAGCAGCGGCGATGCCAGCGCAGGATCCGCGCTTCCGGGCGCCCGAGGCGCACGGAGCGGACGTCGCGCTTGGCACGCGTTACAGCACGGAGAAGAATCTGCACCCCGGGGCGCGAGCTCGACCAAAGATCATGCAGACCATCTCTCGCGACACGGCGCGACGCAATCGGCCACCCGCCGGGCGCCGAGCGCGCGCGCTCCTGCCGGTGCTGGGCGGTTTGCTCCTCAGCGTCGCGGCCGGCGAGGCGCTCGTGCGGCTGGCCGCGACCAGCCTGCCCGGCGTCCGGCTCCTGGCCGAGCCTCTCGGCACGCGCCGCGACGAGCCGCAGACGTTCGCGGAGCTCCAGCACGCCTACCGCGACCACGTCGTGCCCTTCCGCGAGTGGAACGGCTTCCGCTGCAACTCGCTCGGCTTCCACGACGTCGAGTTCCGCCGGGAGAAGGCGCCCGGCACGTTGCGCATCGTCGCCCTCGGCGACTCGTTCGCCTACGGCAGCGTGACCTACGGGCGTTGCTACTTGACGCTGGCCGAGGCGCTGCTCGTCCTCGACTCGGGAGACTCCGGCGCCACCGCCGCGCGGGCCGTCGAGATCGACAACCTCGGGGTGCCGGCGTCCGGCATCGCCGACTACCGCGTGGTCTGGCAGCTCGTCGGCCGGGACCTCGCGCCGGACCTGGTGGTGGTCACGCTCTACCTCGGCAACGACCCGCGCGACTTCGCCGATGCGACGCGCTTCGGCGGGCCGCGCCGGCCCTGGCAGAGCTCCTGGCTGCTCACGTTCCTGCGCCGCAGCGCGACGCTCGCGGCGGAGCGCTGGCGCGTGCGCCGCAGCGACCGGACGACGCCGCCCGCGCCGCCCGGCGACGCGACCCAGGAGCGCGCCGCGCCCGCCGCCTGGACCGAGGACGACCGCGCGGTGTTCTCCGACGAGGCCTTCGCCGGCATCCAGGCCCTCGAGCTCGAGATGCTCGCGCGTCCGGGCGCGGCGCTGCGCGGGCCCGGCTGGGACGCCTTCCTCGCCGCGCTCGCCGGCCTCGTCGACGCCGTGGCGCGCGACGGCGTGCCGGTCGCCCTCGCGCTCGCGCCGTCCCGCCTGCAGGTGCATGCGAGCGAGCTCGCGGCGGTCGCGGCGCGCGCTCGTGTGCCGCTCGAGGACCTCGACCCCGACCTGCCGCAGCAGCGGATCGCCGCCTTCGCCGCGGAGCGCGGCGTGCCGCTCGTCGACCTGACCCCGGCGCTGCGCCGCGCGGCCGCGACCGACGGCGCTCTCTACCAGCGCAACGACACGCACTGGAACGTGCGCGGCAACGCCGTCGCGGGGATCGAGCTGGCGCGCCGGCTCGTCGAGCTCGGGGTTGTACCGCCCGCTACAGCACGGAGATAGATCCGGCGGCGCGCATTCCGCCTTGCGTGCCGCGGCGCCTTCGGTCTAAACGGCTGCACCTCGACTTGGTACTCCGACCTCGCGACCGATCCACGCCGCCCGGGACGAGAAAGGGCCTCCGTGACCAGGACTCCTTCGACCGGGCTGCTGCTGTCCCTCGCTCTCCTCTCCGCCGCCCTGCCGGTCGCGGACGCACGCGCGGCCGATGCCGGCGTCACGGGCACGCGCCTCGCGATCACGGCGAACGCGTCGAACGGCAAGCAGTCGCTGTCGTCGACGCAGAAGGGGGCGGGCGTCTCGTTCGGCCCGGCGAGCGCGGCGAGCGAGCTGTCGGGCGCGCTCGAGGTGTACTACGTCGACGCGCCGTCCAACCGCACCGTGCTGCCGCTGCCCGCGCCGTGGTCGAGCGTCGACGCGCGCACGGCGAAGTTCCTCAACCGGTTCGCGCCCGCCGGCCCGAGCGGCGTGCGCACGGCGACCATCCGCGCCGGCTCGACCGCGAAGGTCGCCGCCAAGACCGCCGGCGGGCTCGACCTCACGCAGCCGCCCGGCCCGGGCGGCGTCATGAGCGTGCTGACGGTCGACAACGCGGGCGACGGCTCGACGCACCGGATGTGCTCGCTCTATCGCCCGGCGAGCGGCGGCAAGGTGTCGCACCGCTCGGTGCTCGGCCGCAGCCGGCTGACGCTGACCAGGGGCATTGCCGTCGACTGCCCGCGCTGCGACGACGGCGTGCGCAACGACCTCGAGACCGGCGTCGACTGCGGCGGCGGGCTGTGCGCGGCGTGCGGCGTCGGCCAGGGCTGCCAGCAGGACGCCGATTGCGCGACCGGCCTGTGCAGCGGCGGGACGTGCGCCTTCCCGGCGTGCACCGGCGGCGTCCAGGACGGCAGCGAGACCGGCGTCGACTGCGGCGGTCCGGCGTGCCCGAAGTGCGGTGCGGGGCAGGGCTGCAACGCCGCGTCCGACTGCCTGAGCGGCGTCTGCACCGACGACCTCTGTCAAGCACCGACGTGCGGCGACGGCGTCGCGAACGGCGGCGAAACGGACGTCGACTGCGGCGGCCCGTGCGACGCCTGCGTGCCGTTCACGGTGACGATCGACGCCCCGGCGCACGGGCTCTTCTCGCAGGCCGCGAGCGTCGGCGTCAGCGGGCACACGACGGGCGTCGGGCCGGCGGGCGCCGACCTGACGATCAACGGCGTCGCCGTGTCGCTCGCGCCGGACGGCACCTTCGCGAGCACGCTGCCGCTCTTCCCCGAGATCGTCTTCAACCCGATCGCGGCGCGCCTGGTCCGCCGCTTCGACGGGCTCACGGCGCACGACCGCGTGGTCGTGCTGGCCGGCGCGTCGGTCGCCGACGGCGCGGCGTCGCCTGACGGCGTCGCGCTGCGCATCAACGACCGCGGCTTCGACTCGATCGAGCCGGTCGCGACGACGCTGGTCGAGATCGACCCCGCGACGCTGGTGCCCGCGGGCACCAAGGTGATGGAGGACTACTGCTACGCGCCGGTCGGCAGCGTCTGCTTCGGCTCGGTCGACGTCGCGATCAGCGGCACGCCGCCGCCGTCGGTCGGCCCGCTCGCGATCGCGATCGACTCGCAGACGGGCTCGCTCGACGGCGACATCTCGATCGAGGACGTGCGCGTCACGGTGAGCATCGACAGCGCGAGCGGCATCCCGATCCACTGCGAGCTCGCGATCACCGTCGGCCTGACGCAGATCTTCGGCGACTACGGGCTGTCGCCGCTCGCGGTGCAGCCGACGCGGGTGGACGTCGCGCAGGTCGGCGACGTCGTGGTGCAGGCGAGCGACACGACGCACGTGACGGACTGCAGCGGGCTGTTCGGCGACCTCACCGAGTCGCTGATCGGCTCGGCGATCGGCGACGTCGGGGCGCTGTTCGCGGGCGGCATGCAGGACTTCCTCAACACCGTCGACGTCTCGGGCAACACGCCGATCGCCGGCGCGATCGAGACGGCGCTGGCAGGGGTCGACATCGCGGGCCCCGTCGGCAGCGGGCTCGGCATCGACCTCGACGCGCCGTTCACCTCGATCGCCGAGGACCCGGTCGGCATCACCTTCGCGGCCGACGTCGCGGCGACGAGCGTCGCGCCCCACCCGGACGCGCCGGACCTCGCGGCGAGCTACCACGTCGACGAGGCGTTCCCGACCTTCGGCGCGACGACGCCGGAGCAGGGCCTGCCCTACGGCATCGGGCTCGGCATCTCGACCTCGGGCTTCAACCAGCTCCTGCGCGCGCAGATCGAGGGCGGGCTCCTGCGCACGACGCTCACCGAGATCGACCTCGGCGGCGGCCCGCTGCCGCTCACCGCGGGGCTGCTGTCCGCGCTGTTCACGCCGTTCAGCCAGATCCCGCCCGCGACGCCGATCGCGATCCGCGTCTCGCCG
>JBFMAS010000717.1:0-5624 GCA_040755575.1 Thermodesulfobacteriota bacterium | reverse complement strand
CGCGCTGAGCGGCGCGCGCTGCTCGTCCATCCTCTTGCCTCGCCGCGCTCAACGTGGCGAGGCAAAGCGCCGACAACGACGCTGTGCCCGCCACGACGGCGAGCAGAGGAGGACGACAGTGACGACACGATCGACTCTCATCGGCGCGGCCGCCCTGGCGGTCGCGCTGCAGGCGTGCGCGGCGAAGACGACGCCGCCCCCACCGCCGACCGTCTCGATGACCGCGGCACGGACGCAGGGCGGCGGCATGGCGGAGGAAACGATCACGGTCACGGCCACCGTGCAGGCGATCGACCAGAAGACGCGGATGGTGACGCTGCTCGGGCCCGACGGAAATACCGTCACCGTGCGAGCTGGTGACGAGGTGAAGAACCTCGCCCAGGTGAAGAAGGGCGACTTCGTCACCATGGTGCTCTACGAGGCGGTCGCCTACGAGGTGCGGAAGAAGGGGACCACCGAGCCGGGCGTCGCCGAGGCCGCGGACGTCGCGACCGCGCCGAGCGGCGCGAGGCCCGCCGGCGTCGGCGCCGCCGCCGTCACCGTCACCGCGACGATCGTGTCGATCGACAAGAAGAACAGCACCGTCAAGCTCAGGGGACCCGAAGGAAACGTCGTCGCCGTCAAGGTGAAGGACCCCAGCCGGCTCCAGGGCATCGCGGCCGGCGACCTGGTCGAGATCACCTACACGCACGCGGTCGCGATCTCGGTCGACCCCGCGCCGAAGAGCTGAGGCGAGCCGGCGGACGTCGCCGCAGACGGGCCCGGCCGGCTCGTTTGCGGCGACCGCCGCTTTCACGTCCTCCCGCGGACCGGGCGCGTCCGCCCGTCAGGCGAGCGTCGCGACCAGCTTCAAGAGCACGTCCTTCACCGGGATCTCGATCGACGCGACGAGCAGCAGCGGCACCAGCACCGGCACGAGCACCGACAGCACGGACGACATGCCGAGCGGTGCGACGCGCATCTTCTGCACGGCGTCGTACAGCGAGAGCGTGTCCGCGACCGGTCCGATCTCGGGAGCGGACAGCAGCTCCGGGTCGTCGACCGCCTCGTGCGTGATCCAGCGCCCGCGCACCAGCCGGCCGTGACGGCCGACCAGCGCGCCGTACTCGAGGACGGCCTGGCGCTTCGTCCGCGCGAGCTTCGGAACGAAGACGAGGAGCGGCGACAGGAAGACGATCAAGACGACGACGAGCAGGGCCAACGCGGGCATCCGCAGGTCGACGACGTGCACGCCGTGGTAGACCACCTCGTGCGCCCAGCGCGACGCGATGACGGCCGAGCAGCCGAGCACGACCAGGCTGAACGCGCTGGGCAGGCGCTCGAGGAAGCCGAGGCCGGCGGCACGATCGGGATGCGTCGGAACGAGGGCCAGCTCGAGCCGCGCCACGCGTCGCATCAGCAGCGCCACCAGGGCCACGCGCCACACCCAGCCCAGCAGCAGCGCGAAGTAGACCGGCCGCGCGACGTAGAGGAACCACAGGCCGCCGAATCCGAGCCCGCGCGCCGGCTCGCCGCTCGCCCACAGCACCTCGTGCGCGTCCTCGACCACCGGCGCGACGAAGGTCACCGCGAGGACGAGCGCGACGATCACGACCCACGGGCGGGACGAGTCGCGGAGCGCGACGAGGTCGCGGACGGCGCCGACGAAGGACGCGCGGTCGCGCTCGCGCACGAGCCCGGAGCGCAGGAAGTAGGGGACGAGCCGCGTCGTCACGCCGTGCGCCACCGCCTCCGCCAGCACGAAGAGCGGAATCGCGACCAGGCAGCGGACGTGGATGCCGAAGTGCTGCAGCAGCGGCTCGGCGACGGCGCCGGGAAGCATCCGGTGCCGCACGCCGGCCCAGACCACGATCGGCAGCCACGTGATCACGGCGAGCAGCAGGGCGCGCCGGACGACGCCGAATCGGTCGGGCGGGATGAGCCCGAGCGCACGCTGCAGGCGGAACGGCACGTCGCCGCGCACGAGCGACACGTGCGATTCGTCCACGGCCGCGTCGTCTCGCGCGGCTTCGACCATGTCGCTCCATGTCGCATCGTGTCTCGTGCGGCAAGGCCGTGTACGCCAATCTCCTCCTCTCGAGCGCGATGGAAGCGGCGGCGACCGTCGGCGTGAGCTCGACGGACCCGACGGACCGGGCCGTCCCGATCGAGGCACGGGCCCCGGCGTCGTGAATCCCGGCGCCGATCTCGGCCTCCACGCCGTCGCCCGCTTGAACGCCGCCGACGATCATGGTGCATGTGCTGTCGGCGGCCTGCAGGGGCCGAGAGCCATCCCGGAGACGTCGACGTGACCGCAGAGGACCACCGCCTCGAGGAAGCGCGCTCGGGCATCGCATGGCGGCGGTGGGGTCCCTACCTCAGCGAGCGGCAGTGGGGGACCGTTCGCGAGGACTACAGCGACACCGGCGCCGCCTGGGACTACTTCACGCACGACCACGCGCGCTCGCGCGCCTACCGCTGGGGCGAGGACGGTCTCGCCGGCGTGAGCGACGACAAGCAGCGCCTGTGCTTCGCCCTGGCGCTGTGGAACGGCCACGACCCGATCCTCAAGGAGCGCCTGTTCGGCCTCACCAACAGCGAGGGCAACCACGGCGAGGACGTGAAGGAGTGCTACTTCTACCTCGACTCGACGCCGACGCACTCCTACATGAAGTACCTCTACAAGTATCCGCAGCGGGCCTACCCGTATGCGGACCTCGTCGAGACCAACCGCCGGCGCACGCGAGAGGAGCTCGAGTACGAGCTGCTCGACACCGGTGTCTTCGACGACGACCGCTACTTCGACGTCTTCGTCGAGTACGCGAAGGCCTCGCCCGAGGACCTGCTGATCCGCATCACCGTCGCGAACCGCGGGCCCGACGCTGCGACGCTGCACCTGCTGCCGACCCTCTGGTTCCGCAACACGTGGAGCTGGTCCGCGAACGTACCGCGCCCACGGCTGGTCGAGCGGCGAGCGGCCGACGGGGCACGGGCCGTCGCGGCGTCGCACGCCGATCTCGGCGAGCGGGTGCTGCTGTGCGAGGGCGCGCCCGAGCTGCTGTTCACCGACAACGAGAGCAACACGCAGCGCTTGTTCGGCGAGCCGAACGCGAGCCGCTGGGTCAAGGACGCGTTTCACGAGCGCGTCGTCCACGGCGCCGCGCACGCCGTCAACCCCGAGCGCCGAGGGACGAAGGCCGCCGCGTGGTACGTGATCGACGTCCCGCCGGGCGGCGAGCGCGTCGTCCGCCTCCGCCTGCGGGAGGCGGAGGCATCCCCGATCGCCGAGGCCGTCGGCGCCGACCTCGACCGCGTCTTCGCGCAGCGCATCGCAGAGGCGGACGAGTTCTACGAGGCGCTCACGCCGCCGGCGGTGGACGACGACGCGCGCAGCATCAAGCGTCAAGCATTCGCCGGAATGCTGTGGTCGAAGCAGTACTACTACTTCGACCTCGACGTCTGGCTCGAGGAGCACGGCTGGCATCCGCTGCGCCAGCGTGACCGCGGCCGCGTCCGCAACGGCGAGTGGTTCCACATGCTGAACGACGACATCATCTCGATGCCCGACAAGTGGGAGTACCCGTGGTACGCGGCCTGGGATCTCGCCTTCCACTGCGTCGCGCTGTCGATCGTCGATCTCGACTTCGCCAAGCAGCAGCTCAACCTGATGCTGAACGAGCTCTACCTGCATCCGAGCGGCCAGCTGCCCGCCTACGAGTGGAACTTCGGCGACGTGAACCCGCCGGTGCACGCGTGGGCGACGCTGTTCGTCTACCGGAACGAGACGCAACGCCACGGCCGCGGCGATCGCGCGTGGCTCGAGCAGGCGTTCCACAAGCTGCTCGTCAACTTCACGTGGTGGGTGAACCGCAAGGACCCGCGCGGCAAGAACGTCTTCGAGGGAGGGTTCCTCGGCCTCGACAACATCGGCGTCTTCGACCGCAGCGCGCCGCTACCGACCGGCGGCTCGATCGAGCAGGCGGACGGCACCGCGTGGATGGCCTTCTTCAGCCAGAACATGCTGGAGATCGCGCTCGAGCTCGCGGCCGAGGACCGCACGTACGAGGACATGGCGATCAAGTTCGTGCAGCATTCGTTCTGGATCGCCGCTGCGATGGACCGCGTCGGAGACGAGCGCGACGAGATGTGGGACGAGGAGGACGGCTTCTTCTACGACGTCCTTCGCCTGCCCGACGGCAGCGCGCAGCGCCTCAAGGTGCGCTCCCTGGTCGGGCTGCTGCCGCTGTGCGCGTCGACCATCATCTGGACGCAGATGCGCGACCGCTTCCCGCGCCTTCTGCAGGGCGCCCGCCGCTTCTTCGAGCGCTACCCGGAGCTGCTGGCGCACGTCATGCGACCCGACGCGACGGGCGTCGAGCACCGGCGGCTGGTCGCGGTCCTCGACGAGCGCAAGCTGCGCCGCGTGCTCTCGCGCATGCTCGACGAGGACGAGTTCCTGAGCCCGTACGGCATCCGCTCGATCTCCCGCCACCACGCACAGCATCCGTTCGTGTTCCGCGTTCACGGCGAGGAGTACCGCGTCGACTACCAGCCTGCCGAGTCGACCTCCGGGCTGTTCGGCGGGAACTCGAACTGGCGCGGGCCGATCTGGTTCCCGATGAACCTGATGATCATCCGCTCGCTCCTGACGATGTATGCCTACTACGGCGACGATTTCGTCGTCGAATGCCCGACCCGGTCGGGACGGATGATGACCCTGTTCGAGGTCGGGCGCGAGATCGGGGAGCGCCTGATCTCGATCTTCCGGCGCGGCGCGGACGGCCGCCGCCCGGTGTACGGCGCGTGCGCCAAGTTCCAGACGGACCCTCATTTCCGCGACCTGATCCTGTTCTACGAGTACTTCCACGGCGACAACGGCGCGGGCATCGGCGCGAGCCACCAGACGGGATGGACCGGCAACGTCGCGAGCCTGATCCAGCTCTTCGGACACCTGACGCCCGACGACGTGCTCGGACCCGGGGAGCGGCCCTCGATCTTCTTCACCCGCGCGCTGCACGGCGACGCGCGATGACGCGGTCGCTCGGCATCGCGGCCGCCGGCTGCGTCTTTCTCGTCGCCTGCGGCACGCCGGTCGGCGTCAAGCGCATGGACCCGACCATGGTGCAGCGCTCGCTCACGCGCAGCATCCTCACCACGGATGCGCTCAGCAACCCGACGCGGAACGTCCTCTTCCAGCACGATCTCGTCGAGCGCTGGGAGGACGACCCCGCCGGCACCATCGCGGCGCTGCACGAGGCGGTCGCGCGCGGCGGAGCGCGTCGCAACGACGTCTACGCGCTCGCCGAGCTGTCGTTCGCGTACGCCGAGGAGCAGAGCGACCCCGCGTACCACCGCGCCGCCGCGGTCTATGCGTGGCTGTTCTTCTTCCCGACCGAGGACCGGACGCCGCTCGACTTCCTGGACGCCCGCACGCGCGTCGCGGCCGACCTCTACAACCGCGGCGTCGCGCGCGGCTTCGCCTACGGGCCGGACGGCGATTTCGTGCCGCGCGCGGGCAGCTATCCGGTGCCGTTCGGCACGCTCGACGTCTACTTCGACGAGAGCGAGCTGGTCTGGGGCGAGCGCAAGCTCGTGAAGCTCGCGCCGGTCGCCGAGCTCGATGTCGAGGGGCTCGCGACGCGCTA
>JBFMAS010000716.1:0-2306 GCA_040755575.1 Thermodesulfobacteriota bacterium | reverse complement strand
GCCCCTCGTTCAAAGGAACGGGCGCCCCCTCGTTGAAATCACCCGCCGAGCGCGGCGCGGCAGAAGCGGTGCAGCCCCCGCGCGAGCCGCGCGCGCGGCGGCGGCACGGGCAGCAGCGCGCGCGTCATCGCCGCGCCGAGCGCGCCGTGCACGAGCCAGGCGTCGTCCTCGGCGTCCGCCGCCGGGAAGACGCCGCGGGCGCGGCCGCGCTCGACGATCTCGCGCAGCACCCCGACGAGCTGCTCGCGGCACGCGGCGATCTCGTCCGCGTGGCGCTCGGCGAGCTCGCCCGGGACGTTGGCGAACAGCATGGTCTCGCGCCGCAGCCGCGGCTCGTAGGCGAGGTCGAGCGTCGCCTCGACGTAGGCGTCGAGCTGCGCCAGCGGATCGTCGTGCCGCGCGACCGTCTCGCGCAGGCGCCGCATCGCGGCCTGGTTCGCGCGGGCGAACAGATCGAGGAAGAGCTCGTCCTTGCCGGCGTGGAAGCGGTAGAAGGCACGGGTCGAGATGCCGGCCTCGTGCAGGACGTCCTCGACGCGCGTCTGGCGGTAGCCCCTGCGCAGGAACACGCGACGTGCGGCGCGCAGGAGCGCGGCGTGCTCCTGGACCCGCTGGTCGCGGAGCGCCGCGAGCCTCGCCTCGCTCCCCGAAAGGGCCCGGGCGACGCCCCGCTCGGCGGCAGGCGTGGCGCGGCGATGCGCATTGACAGCCATCGTGCGACCGTCGTACACCACCCGGCGGGAAATGAAAATGGAATTTTCACGCGGCGGTCAGGCGTCTTTCGCGGCGCCGGACGGCGCAAGGGGCGAGCGTCGATGCGCGACCACAAGCTGATCTCGGCCGACTCGCACGTCAACGAGCCGCCGGAGATGTTCGGGGAGCGCCTGCCGGCGCGGCTGCGCTCGCGGGCGCCGCACGTCGAGGAGATCGACGGCGTTGCGTGCCTGGTGATGGAGGGGATGCGGCCGCGCAAGCTGCCGAAAGGCCGTGACGCGCTCACCGGCGAGGCGCTCGAGCGCGCGCAGGCGGGTGGCTGGGAGCCCGCGCTGCGCATCCGCGACCAGGACCGGGACGGCGTCTCGGGCGAGGTGATCTTCCCGACGCTCGCGCTGCAGGCCTGCTACATGGCGCCCGACGCGGATCTGCAGCTCGCGCTGGCGCGCGCCTACAACGACTGGCTCGCGGAGATCTTCGTGCCGTACCGCGACCGTTTCGCGCCGGCGGCGGTGATCCCGATGCTCGACGTCGGCGAGGCGTGCCGCGAGGCGCAGCGCGCCGCGAAGCTCGGTCTGCGCTCGCTCTTCCTGCCGTGCCAGGTCGCGGGCCGGCCCTACAACGACCCCGCGTACGACGCCTTCTGGGCCGTGGCCCAGGACACCGGCCTGCCGCTCACCTTCCACGCCGGCACGGGCCACGAGCCGCGCATCGAGCGCGGACCGGGGGGCGCCGTGATCAATTACCTCCTCGGCTCGCAGATCGACGGCGCGCACGTCGTCCTCTACTTGACGATGTCCGGGGTGCTGGAGCGCTTCCCGGCGATCCAGTTCGTCACCGTCGAGACCGGCAGCGCGTGGCTCGCCTGGGTGATGACGACGATGGACGAGATCTACGACAAGCACCACATGTGGGCGCGGCCCAAGCTGGCGCTCCGGCCGAGCGAGTACGTGCGCCGCCAGGGCCACGTCACCTTCCAGAACGACCCGGTCGGCGTGCACAACCGCGTCTTCACCGGCGTCGACGCGCTGGTCTGGGGCAGCGACTACCCGCACCCCGAGGGAACGTGGCCGAGCTCGCGCACCTCGCTCGCCGAGCAGCTCGTGGGCGTGCCGGAGGACGAGGCTGCGCGCATGGTCGGCGGCACCGCGGCGCGCCTGTTCGGCTTCGACGCTTGACGGAGCGGCCGTGAAGGACCGGACCTGCATCGTCGGCGTCGGCACCACGGAATACGGCAAGCGCGGCGAGTTCTACGGCCGCGACCCGATCGGCCAGATCCGCGGGGCGCTCGACCTGGCGCTCGCGGAGTCCGGGCTCGACCGCCGCGAGATCGACGGCTTCAGCACGTACTCCGTGGAGCGGATCGACCCGAGCACGCTCGCCCCCGCGCTCGGCATTCCGAGCGTCGACTACTCGAGCATGGTGCACGGCGGCGGCGGGGGCGGCACCTGCGCCGCGGTCGCGAGCGCAGCCGCGGCGATCGTCGCCGGGCTCGCCCGCGTCGTGATGGTGTACAAGGTGATCACGCAGCCGCCGCACGCGCGCTTCGGGGCCTCGTACGGCTCCGCGCAGGTCGCCGCCGATCCGGCGAG
>JBFMAS010000715.1:0-6897 GCA_040755575.1 Thermodesulfobacteriota bacterium | reverse complement strand
CTCGCGCGCGCGTAGCGGCGCCCCATCTAGGCGGGACGCGTCGCGGCCGCGGGATCGCGGCCCCAGCCGTTCTCCGCGACGAGACGCGCCACGCGCCGCCGGATCTCGTCGCGGATCTCGCGCACGTGGGCGGCGTCCTTGCCCTTCGGGTCCTCGAGCGGCCAGTCGTCGCGGCGCAGGCCGGGCACGTGCGGGCACGCCTCGCCGCAGCCCATGGTGACGAGCAGCGCCGCCGCGCGCGCGAGCTCGTCGGTGAGGAGCCTCGGCCTCGCGGACGAGAGATCGATGCCGACCTCGCGCATCACCTGCACGACCTCGGGATGGACGCGCTCGCCGGGCTGCGTGCCGGCGGACACCGCCTGCGCCCTCGCCGGATCCGCGAGCTGGTTGAACCACGCCGCCGCCATCTGCGACCGGCCGGCGTTGTGCACGCAGGCGAACACCACCCTGGTCATCTCGCCTCCGAGGCGGCGCGCGCAGTCCGCGCCGCGCACGCGGGCGACGCCGCGTCGAGCGCTGCCTCAGGGAAGAGCCGCCGCTGCGCCCAGAGCGCCACGTTGACCAGCCCGATCAGCACCGGCACCTCGACCAGCGGTCCGATCACGGCGGCGAACGCGGCGCCGCTGTCGATGCCGAAGGTGGCGATCGCGACGGCGATCGCGAGCTCGAAGTTGTTCGACGCCGCCGTGAAGGACAGCGTGGCGGCGCGCGGGTAGTCGGCACCGACGCGCCGGCTCATGAGGAACGACACCGCGAACATCACCACGAAGTAGATCAGGAGCGGCAACGCGATCCGCAGCACGTCGAGCGGCAGCTGCACGATCGCCTCGCCCTTCAGCGAGAACATCACGACGATGGTGAACAGCAGCGAGACGAGCGTCACGGGAGCGATGCGCGGCAGGAAGCGCCGCTCGTACCACTCGCGTCCGCGCACGCCGACGAGGATCCAACGAGTCAGGAAGCCCGCGGCGAACGGGATGCCGAGATAGATCGCGACCGTCTTCGCGATCTCGCCCATCGTGACGTCGACGGCCGCGCCCTCGAGCCCGAGCCACGCCGGCAGGAGCGTCGCGAAGAAGTAGGCGTACACCGAGAAGAACAGCACCTGGAAGATCGAGTTGAATGCGACGAGACCGGCGCAGTACTCGGTGTCGCCCTTCGCGAGGTCGTTCCACACGATCACCATCGCGATGCAGCGCGCGAGGCCGATCAGGACGAGGCCGAGCATGTACTGCGGCTGGTCGGACAGGAAGGCGACCGCGAGCCCGAACATCAGGAGCGGACCGATCACCCAGTTCTGCACCAGCGACAGCGCGAGCACGCGCTTGTCGCGGAAGACCAGGCCGAGCTCCTCGTAGCGCACCTTTGCGAGCGGCGGGTACATCATCAGGATCAGGCCGATGGCGATCGGGATCGAGGTCGTGCCGACGCTCATCTCGTCCAGCGCGTCGGTGAAGCCGGGCGCGAGCCAGCCGAGCGCGATGCCGAGCGCCATCGCGGCGAAGATCCACAACGTCAAGTAGCGGTCGAGGGACGACAGCCTGCCGGCGACGCCGGCGCCGCCGCCCGCAGGCGGCTTCGCGCTCACGCGCGTCTCCTCCTCGCCACCTTCCGCTCGGGCTCCCGCGGCTGCAGCGCCGCGCGGAGCTCCTCGAGCTTCGCCGGCACGATCCTGTAGTAGGCCCAGGCGCCGCGCTTCTCGCGCTGCAGCAGGCCGGCGGCGAGCAGCCGGCCGAGGTGATGGCTCACGGTCGGCTGCGAGAGGCCGAGGGTCTCGGTCAGATGACAGACGCACGCCTCGCCGGAGCGCTGGCCGGCGAGGAAGCTCAGCACGAGAAGCCGCGCCGGATCCGCCAGGGCCTTGAAGGACTCGGCGAGGTCCTCGGCCGCGGCTCGGCGGAGGCGGCTGGTCATCACCGGTGCGCACAGCGGCGTCGGACGCGGCATGCAGCATATTGACGAATGTCGATGCCTCGCGCAACATCGACGATTGTCGATATGCCCCGGAGGAGCGTCATGAGGATGTCGCGCGCGCGTAACCGCTCCGTAACGCCGGATTGATACGGGCCGCGTCGTGTCCGAGCGGGTCTACAACGTGCTCTTCGTCTGCACGGGGAACTCGGCGCGCAGCATCATGGCCGAGTGCGCCCTGCGACGCTTCGGGCTCGGCCGCTTCCGCGCCTTCAGCGCCGGCAGCAAGCCGGCAGGCGTGGTGCATCCGGTCGCGCTCGACGTGCTTCGCTCCCTCGACCACGACACCTCGACGTTGCGCTCGAAGAGCTGGGACGAGTTCGCGCGGCCCGACGCCCCGCCCCTCGACTTCGTGTTCACGGTCTGCGACCGCGCGCGCGGCGAGGCCTGCCCCGTCTGGCCGGGACGCCCGATCTCCGCGCACTGGGGCGCCAGCGACCCGGCGGCGTTCGTCGGCTCGCCCGACGCGACGCGACGGCTCTTCACCAGGATCTACACCGAGCTCGAGAGCCGCGTGAGGCTGTTCGCCGCGCTGCGCATCGAGCAGCTCGACCAGATGACGCTGCGGCGGCGGCTCGACGACATCGGCCGCCACACGCCGCCGGGATGAGCGCCGCCGGCCGCGACGTCGGAGGCCATGGGGCAGAAGCGCGGCGTCTCGCCGGCGCTCTGCTCCGGCTTGCGCTCGGCTGCGCGCAGATGACCGGTGCAGCGATCACCCTGATGCTGCTCCTGCGCGATGGCTTGACGGCGGGCGTCGCGCGTCTGTTCGTCGCGACGACCGCCGTCACCGTGCTGAGCCTGGTCCTGTTCCGCCGCGCCTGAGGGCGCGCGGCCTACCGCGCGTCGGCGGCCGGCGCGCAGCACGTCTTCGACGTCGCGCAGGACTCGGCCTCCTCGGGCACGGGGGCCGCGTCCTGACCGTACTGCGTCTCCTCGCCGAAGGTGTGGAACGTCTCCCAGGCGACGCCCTGCGGGTCCTTCACCCAGGCCTTGTCGGAGCGCGCGTAGCAGCAGGCGGCGCCCTTCTGCTCGAAGATCGACTCGCCGGCGCTGTTCAGCCGCGCCGCGACCTCGGCGAGCTCCGCTCCTTCCTCGACCTGGATGCCGAGGTGGTCGACGCCCGTCGTGCGCCCGCGCTGCGAGATCGC
This sequence comes from Thermodesulfobacteriota bacterium, assembly GCA_040755575.1. Lineage (GTDB taxonomy): Bacteria > Desulfobacterota > Binatia > UBA12015 > UBA12015 > DATCMB01. The sequence continues at coordinate 3,775 of JBFMAS010000715.1, read as the reverse complement.
GAAGTTGCCGCGCGGGTCGCAGCTCGGCGATCGTGCCGGCGGCGAGCCCGTCGGGGCCCGCCTGCACGAGCGCGCGGAAGATGGCGAGCCGCGTCTCCTGGGCGAGCGCGCCGAGCGCCGTGACGGCCTGACAAAGTTTCCCAGCTTCATGAATCGCGTCGCGCGGGAAGCCATGCGCGGGGCGTCTGCCGGAGCGGCCCGACAGCCGCCGCCCGCATCTCGGCGCGGCGCCTGCAACAGGAACTTCGTGCGCTGCCCCGTTGACTTTAACGCGACGGTAACGCCGGCCCTCTATGGTCCCTCGCACCCGCGGGCCGGCGATGCTGCGATACGCCTCGTCGGCCGTTCTCCAACAGCGACCCCGACAGCGACTACGACCTCGACCACCATGAGACCGCTCATCGTCCTGACCGGGCAAGGTGTTGCCCGGGCCGACGGCTTGAACCTGACGCGCCGCACGAAGGCGATCGCCAGGGTAGATGTCTTCGCGTCGTCCGTGGAGAGACGCGACCGTCAGAACCTGGACGTGCTGCTCGAGAGGTGCGCGAGCGCAGGCGACGGCATGCTCGACGAGGTCCTGCGCGGCATGCGCGCGATCTGCCTCAAGGAGCGCCGATCAACAGCCCGCAAGGCGGCCCACCACGGCCTGTTCGCGGCGCTCGCCGAGGTAGCCGAGAGCCGCCTCGTGCTACACCTGACGACGAACGTCGACGGCCTGACGACGGCCTTCGCCGTGCGCGAGTTCGGCGCCTCGTGGCCGCCGTTCCACGGGCCAGCTTCGACGGACGGTATCGTCGCGGAGGCGCAAGCCAAGCTCGACGCGCGACGCGGCATGCTTCACTTCCCCGTTCACGGTGAGGCAGGGCTCGTCGTCTCGGCTGCCGACACCGAGATGCTGCGGACCTTCTACGGCGACCCGCGCCTGCTACGCAGCGGCGGCCCGTGGGTTCCCTCGCTGCGGATCGGGCTGGCTTCAGGGGTGCGCGATATCGAGGAGCGGCTTGCGCCGGCGCGGCTCGGCTACGCGCTGCTCGATGCCCTGCTCGAGCCCGGCGCCGGGCGCTGCCACTACTTGGCGGTACCGCAACACGTGGGAGCCGACCTGCTCGTGATCGGGTACGGCGCCGACGAGCGCGGCGCACGCGCGCTGAACCCGTTCGAGCGTCGCATACGCGCCTTCCTCGCCACCGGCCGGCGCGACGCCGCGGCGCGCTGGCACGCCCTCGTCTACCGTCCCGACGAGCGTCCGCGCACGGCGGAGTGGTATGCCGCGCGCGGCTTCACAGTGCTTCCCTACGACGACGACGAGCTCGCGCGTGTCGCACGCCAGGCAATGGCACGGCCGTTGCCGGCAGCCCGCTGCACGGGGCCGGACTGCGCAACGCGCGCGGAAAGCACCCCCGCGCGCTCGTGAGCGCTGGTCCGCTGGTCCGCCGGGGCGGCCGCGGTGTTCGCTCGAGGGCTCAGGGGGCCGGTGGCGTGGCTGCCGGCGCTGCCGGCACAGCTTCCGGCGCCGGCGACACGTCGCCTACGGCGAGCGCGCTGGTGAGCGTCGCGATAGTCACCGCACCGCCTTCGCGGGCGCGGTCCATGACCTCGACGGCGAAGCCGTACTCCGTATCGTCGGCCGCGTCGAAGAACAGGATGTGGTCATCGCGGGCAGCGAACATGCGCTGCAGGCGCGACACGAGCTCGTCGAATGCGATCACGGTGCCGTTCACCATGATCTCGCGGTTCGCCGAAACACGCAGAACAAGCGGCGGATCCGGATCCTCGAGGAACTCCTCCTTGGTGACCTCCTCCTTCTCCTGCTTCGGCGTGTGCACCCAGAACTTCTTCGTCAGAAGCGGCGTGATGACCATGAAGATGATCAGCAAGACGAGCACGACGTCGACGAGCGGGGTCACGTTCATCGACGGGGCGACGCCCTTGCCGTGGCCGGTATCGACGTTGATCGCCATCGCTCAGCGCTGCCCGGCACCTTCTGCCGCTGCCGCGTCGAGCGCGTTGGGCTCGCCAGGCGTCGTGTTTCCCGCCGCCTTCTCGCGCCGCGCACCCTTGCGGGTCCGCTCGCCGACCAGCAGCGACACCCCCGGAAAGCCTACCTGCTGTGTTCGTGCGAGAATCTCGCGCACCTGCCCGTAGCTGAGCTTTGCATCCGCTCGCAGCGCGAGCCGGCGCAGGGGCTCCTCGGCATGGCGGCCACTCAACACCTGGATTGCACCGTCGAGGTCGTAATGCTGGTCGTCGATATGGAACTCCCCGGCACGTGGCACCGATACCTTGATCGGGTCCGTCGTCGCCTCGACCTCCGGATCGGGGTTGAAGATGCCGGGCAGCTCCACCGGCACGTCCTGCTCCATGCGCGGCGCGACCACCATGAAGATGATCAGCAGCACGAGGACGACGTCGACCAGCGGCGTGACGTTCATGTCCGGCGAGACGCCGGCTGCCGATGTCCTACGCGACGCGGCCACGGCGCACCTCGTCCGTCTGCTCCGCGTTGCGCTCCTCCCAGTCCTCGATCAGGTCGAGCAGCTCGCCCGCCGATCGCCTCAGGACGCCCTCGTCGCGCGCGATGGCGGTAGAGAGGAAGTTGAAGGCGAGCACCGCGGGGATCGCGACCGCCAGGCCGAGGGCGGTCTCGATGAGCGCCTCGCTGATTCCGGCAGACACGGACGAAAGCCCGCCCGAGCCGGTCGCGGCGATGCCCTGGAAGGCGGAGATGATGCCGACGACGGTGCCGAGCAGTCCGACGAACGGTGCGACCGACCCGACCGATGCGAGCACCGACATGCCGCGACGAAGGTCCTCGCCGATTTCCTCCATGTAGCGCTCGACGTGGCGCCTCGTGCGCTCGGCCGGCGTGAGGCCCGAGATGTCGGACGTGCTGCGCGCGTGCAGGTAGGTCGTCACGCCCGAGCGCACGAGGCGCGCGAGGTGGCTGCGTTCGTGCTCCTTGCTTTGCGTCTCGGCGAGCACGTTCTCGACGTCGGCCGCGCGCAGCTTGTCCGCGACCGTGGCCGCAAAGGCACGCGACTGTGCGCGCGAGCGCCGCAGCGTGACGAGGCGCTCGATGAACACCGTGAGCGACGCGAGCCCCATGACCAGGAGCAGGCCAGCGATGACCATCGCCGGCAACCCCATGTGCTGCCAGATCTCCGCGTAGCTGAAGGACATGATTCGTGCTTCCTCCGTCAGCGGCGTTGCGAGCGGGGAGCGGCGGCGCTCGACCCGGCAAGGCGCTGGTTGCTCGGCATCTGCCGGGCTGCATTTGCCGCAGCGGGGCTCACTTCGACCGACGTGACGGCGCAGGTGGCGCTGATCGTGTTGCCGAAGAAGGTCGAGACGTCCGGAGTGCAGCCAAAGTCGGCCGCCTCGGGCCGCGCCGCTCCTGGCAGGCAATCGAAGACGACGCGCGCAAAGTCGCCGGGCGCGACCGCGGTGCCGGAGCTGATCAGCCCCACACCGAGCCGATCATCGAAGCCGTCGCTGTCGGCGTCCTGGTCGCCGACGCTGAAAACGCCCGTGACGCCGGTGAGGTTGGTCACTCGCGCGAGCACCGATGAGGCGTTGCCCGTGCCGGGCAGATCGAGCCGCGTGCCCGGATAGTCGAGAAACACTGTCACGCCGGCGACGACGTCGGGCGGCACCTGCGGCTCGTAGCTTGTAACGACGGTGACCGTCGCGCTCTGGCAGGTGGCGGCCGCGGTTGGGGATGGGCTCGCCGTCGGCGCGGGCGTCGCGCTCGCCGTCGGCACGGGCGTCGGGCTCG